>CAYZNB010000007.1:22394-34051 GCA_964478535.1 uncultured Thermotogaceae bacterium | reverse complement strand
TAATTTTTTTGTTAGGTGCATCTTCATCTGTTAAAAAAATAAGATCACCGTTTAAACTATCTATATAATTATATTCATTATTAAAACCTTTAAAGACTATTTTGAAATCAGATTCTTCATCTATTTTTTTTATTCTTATTTCATTACCATACGTTCCTTCAGAAATCGATAAAACAAGATATTTTTCATCTTTAGTAACAATTGCTGTACTGTATCTTAAAGGGTTCTCTTTATCTTGAAAAATTAATTTATCTTCAGATTGATTTTCACCAAGTTTATGATAATAAATTTTCATATCCTCATTTTTTTCAGATAATTCTTTTCCTTTTTCTGGCATATCATATCTGGAATAAAAAAATCCATCTTTAAGCCATGATACATAAGTAAATTTAACCCATTTTATTACATCTTTTAAAGTTTCTTTCGTTTCTAAATTTATTACTTTTAGTTCTTGCCAATCAGAACCCGATTGCGATTGTAAAAAAGATAAATATTTGTTATCTTTTGAACTGGTGTTTAAAGTGACTGAAACTGTACCGTCTTCTGACATTGTATTTGGATCTATAAGAATTTCTGCTTTTTCTTGAATATTTTCTTGAATATAATAAATATTTTGATTTTGGAGTCCGTTATTAGAACTGAAAATAATTTTTCCTCCAATTGATTTTGCAAAAAAGTACTTTGAATAATTATATAATTCTTTCAATCTATTTTTAATTTTATTTTTAAACGATACTCCATTTAAATATTCGAATGTAAGGTTACTTTGATCTTCTATCCATTTTTTTAATTCAGTATCATTTTCATTCTCCATCCATCTATAAGGATCTTCCACTTTTTTACCAAATATTATTTCTTCTATATTTTCTTTTTTTGCTTGCGGATACTTTATCATTTCTTTTCCTCCTAATTTTTACATTTTTTTATAATTTATGTTTTCACTTTTTGCTTTTGAACATAAATATTGTTTTGACGTTTTAAAAATATTTCCATTTTTTATAAATATTGATCCGATTTGTCTAAATTCAAAATTTATATTTTTATTTATACATTGTTCTCTAATCTCTAATACCCAATCAAAATTTAACGGTCTTACATCTTTTCCTGATTCTCCTCCTACTACAACACTGTTTATAGTTTCGTCAAGATATTTTGATATATCAATTCTTTCAATCAATGGTTGAATAGTTATTATTTTGTTTTTTATAGGGAGTTTTTTTAGTATTGAAAGCCTTTCATCTGCTCGCTTTTGATTTTCAATAGTAGTACATATTGTTACGTGTTCATATTCAGAAGAGAAATCTTCCGGTAACCCTATTTCAAATCTTTCAATTCTTTTTGTTAAAAATAAAAATTTTAAATCGTTTCTCTTTTTCATAATTTGCCAAGCTTCTTTTCTCCATTCATCTGCTTCTTCAACAAAAAAATCACTGTTAAAACAAACAAAAACAATTTGCCCACTTTTTATTTTATAATTATCTTTTTTATCTTTTTCTACAGGTTTGTAAAATTCGTCAGTTTTATAAATGATATCTGTATTTATTCCTTTTCTTTCGTTAGCTCTATGTATATAACAGTTATCGCAACCTTCACTTTTTTTATGACATCCTAACCATGGATTCCATACAGCCATATTTTTCTCCTTGTTATAATCAAATATATTTCATTTAACGAAAAAACGCCTTAAAGGCGTTTTTTCTATATTATTCCAAATTCTTTTCCAATTTTTTCAAATTTTTCAATTGCAAAATCTAAATCTTTTAATGAATGACTCGCACTTATCATTACTCTTATTCTTGCTTTTCCTTTTGGCACTGTTGGAAATCCTATAGATGATGCAAAAATACCTTCTTCAAATAATTTTTTACTAAATTCTTTGCATTTTACTGCATCATAAATCATTACAGGGGTTATTGGTGTTACTGTTTCTCCTATATCAAACCCTAATTTTTTCATTTTGTTTTGGAAATATTCTGCATTTCCCCATAATTTTTTTACTGGTTCATCATTGTCTTTTAAGCTTCTTACTGCAGCAAGTGCTGCTCCTGTTTCAGCTGGAGATAACGAACTTGAAAATAAGAATGTTCTAGCTTTTTGTTTTAAATAATCTATTAATTCTTTTTTCCCTGCGACAAATCCTCCTACTAGCCCAAAAGCTTTTGATAATGTTCCTACCTCAATATCAACTTTTCCGTGAAGATTAAAATGATCTACAATTCCTCTTCCGTTTTTTCCCATTACTCCCTCTCCGTGAGCATCATCTACCATTAAAATGGCTTCATATTTTTGACAAACTTCTGCAATTTCTGGAAGAGGTGCAATATCTCCATCCATACTGAATACTCCATCTGTTATTACTAATTTTCTTCTGCAACCGTCTTCTTTAGCCTTTTTTAATTGTTCTTCCAACGAGTTCACATCTTTATGTTTCCACACATATCTTTTTGCTTTAGATAACCTAACTCCATCTATAATACTTGCATGATTAAGTTCATCTGAAAGAATAGCATCTTCTTCTGTTGTTATTGTTGGTATAACTGCTTGATTTGCATTGAATCCCGATTGAACTACTAAAGTAGCTTCAACATTTTTAAAATCAGCAAGTTCTCTTTCCAATTCTAAATGAATATCAAGTGTTCCTGCTATACTTCTTACTGCTCCAGGACCTACGCCCCATTTTTCAATAGCCTTAACAGCTTTTTGTTTTAACTCATCTTTAAACACAAAGTCAAGATAGTTGTTTGAGCACATATTTAATACTTTTTGTCCATCAACTTCTAACCAAGCACCTTGTGGCGAGTTAAGTGTTCTTATAGTTACAAATAACCCATCTTCTTTTGATTTTTCCATTTCTTGTTTAAGTTGTTCGTATAAATTCATTCCTTTTCCCCCTTCAATCAGAAATTTTCAATACTATTTTACCACTTTGTCCGCTTTTCATCAGTTCAAAAGCTTTTTCATATTCTTCAAGCGGAAATTCATGAGTTATTACTTTTTCTATATTTATTTTATTATATTTTAACCATTGAGTTGCCGTATGCCATGTTTCAAACATTTTTCTTCCAGTAATTGTTTGAATTGTAAGATTTTTAAATACAGCAGTATTCATTTCAAATGGTATATTTTTTTCTTTATATACGCTTAAAATAGAAATAAATCCACAATTTCTTACTGCGTTCATTCCTTCATTGAGAGCATTTACATTACCAGACATTTCAATTAAAACGTCTGCACCGTGACCGTTAGTAAATTCCATAATCTTCTCTTTTAAATTTTCTTTTGCTGGGTTAATTACTAAATCCGCTCCTAATTTTTTTGCCATATCTATTCTATACTCAGAAACTTCACTGACTATAACTGTAGCTGCACCAGAAATTTTTGCTATTTCAACAGCCATAGCTCCAATAGGCCCACACCCTGTTATTAAAACATGTTTCGCTCTTAAATCAACTACCGATGTAGTATAAACAGCGTTTCCCAAAGGTTCCATAACTGATGCGTATTTTAAAGGTATAGATGGATCAACTTTCCACAACACTATTTCAGGAACTACTACATATTCTGCGAAAACTCCGTCTCTATCTACCCCTAAAATTTCCATATCATTACAAACATGCATATTTCCTGTTTTGCATTGATAACATACTTTACAAGGAATATGAGTTTCACAAGCTACTAAATCTCCTGGCTTTACTCCTTTAACTTCTCTACCGACCTCTAATACTTCGCCCACAAACTCATGTCCGCCGATTTGAGGGGTTTTTATCCTGTTTTGAGACCATTCATCCCAATTCCATATGTGAATGTCTGTTCCGCAAACTGAGGCTCTTAAAACTTTAATTTTAACATCATCAGAGTTAATAATTTCTGGTTCTTTTACATTCGTTAAGGTTAACCCTATTTCTTTTTTTTCTTTTACTAATGCTTTCACGTTATCACTCCTCATTTATTCTTTATACTTATATTTTAAACGATTATGAAATTTTTTTCAATAGTTTGATAAGCTGATATTTTATAATTTTAAGCTTTAATTTTCTTTGAGCGGTTAAATCTCTTATTTTCTAAAAGAAACAAAAAAAAGTCGGAAATAATTCCAACTTTCTTATACTATATCAATATTCATTTTCTCATTTTCTACTATTTTTAAAATATCGTCAATTGATGTTTTAGTCACTTTATTCCCAATCATTAAAGAGTGCTCAATTTTTTTTATCGCATGATTTATAGTAGAATGATTTCTTTTAAGTGCTTCAGCTATATCTTTTAATTGAATATTCAATTTAGTTTTCATAAGATACGCTAAAATTTGTCTTGCATTTGCAATTTCTTTTTTTCTGGAATTTGAGTATAACTCTTCTTTTTTCAAATTAAATTTTTGAAGAACTGCATTTATTAATGTGTTGAGTTTTATAGTTTCAAATGCTTCTTTAGTTCTGTATTTGGTTTTATTCATATTCATTCTTATTAAAGAATCAACTATTTTTTTTGCTGAAGTTAGGTTTACTGGTTCTCCCGTGACTTTTGAATGTAGCATCAAGTTCATTATAGCTCCTCTAAGTCTACGAAGATTTCTGTTTATATTTTCTGCGAGATAATGTGCTACGTCATCAGTTATTTGAACTGAAACTAATTCCG
Organism: uncultured Thermotogaceae bacterium; assembly: GCA_964478535.1. GTDB lineage: Bacteria > Thermotogota > Thermotogae > Petrotogales > Petrotogaceae > CAYZNB01. The sequence goes on along the minus strand of CAYZNB010000007.1, from coordinate 29,416 downwards.
CCATCTTTTTTGCAATAAGATATCTTGTTCCTTCATCTGGTTCTTGAATGTTTACAACAAGTCCCATTTCAAACCTGCTCACTAATCTTGGATTAAAAGTAGCAAGCTCTTCTGGCGTTCTATCTGAACATATTACTACTTGCTTCCCCATATTAAAAAGAGAATTAAAAGTATGAAATAATTCTGTTTGCACACTATTCTTTCCTATTAAAAACTGCACATCATCAATTAAAAGTATATCTACAGTTTTTCTATATCTTTCTCTAAAGGCTTCCATGTTAGTTGCTCTTATAGAATCCATCATATCATTCATAAAATCTTCAGCTGTTAAATATTTTACTTTCAAATCAGGTGAATGTTCTAAAATTCTATTAGCTATCGCATGCTGCAAATGAGTTTTTCCAAGCCCTACATCTCCGTAAATAAACAAAGGATTATATTTTCCAGGACTTTTAGAAGCTTCCATAGCTGAATGAAACGCCATGCTGTTAGATTCCCCAACAATAAAAGATTTAAATGTATATTCAGAATTAAAATCTGATAATTTTAATGGTCTATTTTTTATTAATGGCCCTGTATATTCTTCTTTCTTTTTAGAATTATCTATTGTTTTAGTAGAAAAAGTCACTTCTACATTTCTCTCTAATATATCTACAAGAGTGTCTTTTATAACTGAACCAAAGTTTTTTTCTACTTTGTCTTTAACAAAAATATTTGAAAGACCTAAAACAACTTCTTTCTCATTTACCAGTTCTACTGAACAATCAGAAAGCCAGTTATTCCATGTTTCTCTTGAAATATTATTCTTCAGCTTTTCAAGCAAATCATTTTTATTCATAAAACTCCCCCTCAAAAATCATAACAATATATAGCTTATCACAAAGATCGAAGTTAATCAAGAAAACATTCTATTACATAATTGAAATTACTTAATGAATTGATGTAGAGCTATTATTTTTCTAAATTCTTTAATAATAATAATTTTATGTGTTTTATACTTTATTTTTTTGTAAATTTTTTCTTTTTCTAGGCGATTTTTTTCTTTTAATTCTTATACATAAACTGTCTTTTTTTACATATTATACATCATTTGTTAATTTAAAATTCTTTTGTTGTGTTCATTATAATTACGCCTGATTATTTCTAAAAATCTTTTTTTATAATAGTTTCGTTGATTTTATTATCTCAGTTAAAAAAAATTGTGTAAAATTTCAAAATATACCATATATAGTATAGTCAATTGTTAAAAAATAAAAAAGTGTGCCTAAAGACACACTTTTTTATTTTTTTATAGTTGAATTCATTTTTCATTCTCAAATTGTAATTTGTAAAGATCGTAATATATTCCTTTTTTGTCAATAAGATCGTTATGTTTACCTTGTTCTACAACTTTCCCTTTATGCACAACTATTATTCTTTTAGAACTTTTTACTGTCGATAATCTATGTGCAATTGAAATAATTGTAGCTTTTTCTGCAATTTTATCTAAAGCTTTTTGAATTAAGTGCTCAGTTTCAACATCTATATTTGCAGTTGCTTCGTCAAGCATTATAATTTTAGCATTAAATAAAACTGCTCTTGATAAAGCTATTAATTGCCTTTCTCCTGTAGAAAGTGTCCCGCCTCTTTCTAATATTTCAGTTTTATATCCTGCTGGTAATTTTTTTATTACTTCATCTGCGTAAACTTCTTTTGCTGCTTTTATTACTTCTTCTTCCGTAATATTTTTATTAAAGAGTCTTATATTATCTAAAATATTTCCTGAAAATAAAAATACATCTTGAGGAACTACGGCTATTCTTTTTCTCAACTTAATTAGATCGTAATCATATAACTCTTTGCCGTCAATAAGTATTTCACCTTCATTATATTTATACAGACCACTCAGCAATTTTATCGTTGTTGTTTTACCAGAACCGGTTTCTCCAACTATAGATACCCTTTCATTTTTTTCAATTTTAAAACTTACTCCTTTTAATACCTCTTCATCTTTTACATAAGAAAATCTTACATTTTTAAATTCGATTGTCGAATTTTCAAAATCTTCATATTTTTTTTGTCCAAGATCTTCTTGTTTTTCATCAAATAATTTGAATATTTTTCCTGCCGATGAGAAAGCGTTTTGCATTATATCATATTTTTCTGCTATGTCAAATAATGGCCTGAAAAACATTTGTATATACGATGTAAATGCATATAATGTTCCTAAACTTATAAATCCTCCTCTCACTTCTGGTATTCCAAACCAAAGCATCAAACTTAAAGTGAAAAAATAAAGAAAATTTATCAAAGGTCTAAACACTGCGAAAACATACATTTGTTGGATTTTAGCTTTGTATAATCTTGTACTTATATCTTTAAATTCTTCTTCTTTCCTTTTTTCTTGATTGAATAATTTTGTAACTGAACTACCAGAAATATTTTCTGCAAGATATGCATTCATAACCGATATTCTTGTTCTAACTTTATCATAAGCTTTTCTATCAAAAATTCTAAAAATATACATTGCAACTATTACTATTGGAAGAACTAATAGTACTCTTAAGGATAGGTTTAAATCAAGTCTAATCATTATTATTACTACTCCTAAAAGTACTGCTACATTTTTTAACATACTGCTTAATACTTCACTAAAAAACTCTGATAAATTTTGCGTATCATGAACTACTCTTGTAGTTATTTTTCCAGATGGGTTTTTAGTGAAAAAAGAATATTTTAAATTTAAAATATGATTATACAATTCGCTTCTTAAATCATAAATTACTTTTTGTCCTAATAAGATTGAAAAAAATATTTGTCCATAATTAAAAAACAATTGAGAAATTAATATAAATAAAAATATCAAAGAATACCTATAAATTTTATTTATATTTTCATTTCTATAACTAATAAATAAATCCGCTTCAACTTCTTGTTTTTCGTTTGTAGCTAAATTTACCATATAATGTGTATCATTTTCTATTCTCAATTCATAATTTCCATTTTCTGCTTTAACAAAACCTTTTTCAGCGGTTTCATCTTTTTCAAAAATATACGGAACTGAAATAACATTATCTATACCGTATCTTATAACTACTGGAAAAATTAAATCAATAACTGTAGAAAAAGCCAGAGTTAGAAAAGTTACTAATAATATTATTTTATATTTATTTACATATTTCCATAATCTTTTAAAGGTCTTTAAATCACCTTCATTTTTTTCTTTTTCTTCTAAAAATATTTTTTCATAACTCGAAGCCATATTATTCCTCCTCCAGCTTTTCTTCAATCAACTGTTTCATATACATTGATTGATATATACCTTGTCTTAACAACAGCTCTTCATGTTTTCCTTGTTCAACAATTTCCCCATCATCAAAAACAAATATTTGATCAGCATCTTTAACAGCTTTCAACCTGTGAGAGATTACTAATATAGTTTTACCTTTAGTTTCCTCTCTTAAATTTTTAATTATAGCTTCTTCTGTTTCTGTATCAACAGCAGATAAACAATCATCTAATATAATCATATTTGATTTTTTAGCAAGAGCTCTTGCTATTGTTGTCCTTTGCCTTTGCCCTCCAGATAAAGTTACTCCACGTTGTCCTACTATAGTTTCATATTTTTGTGGAAAATTCATTATATCTTCATGAACATTTGCCATTCTCGCATAATTTTCAGCCTCATCATGTAATTCTTTGTTTGAAAATGCTATGTTTTCTCTTATTGTCATAGAAAATAAGAAGTTATCTTGAGGTACATAAGATACATTTTCTCTTATAAATCTACCATTCCATTCATTTAATTCTTTTCCATCAAGAGAAATTTTGCCTTTCTCTACTGGATATAATTTAGCTAATAATTTTGCAACAGTAGATTTTCCTGATCCTACTTTTCCCACAAAAGCTAACATTTGTCCTTGTCCAATATCAAGAGTAATATTTCGCAAAACTTTTCTATCGTTTGATGGATAATTATATGTAAGATCTTTTATGTTATAATTTCCTTTAAAATCATAATTTATTTCATCTTCTGTTTGTTCTGGTTCTTCTGATAAAGGTTTTTGCTTTAAAACATTTATAATTCTCTTATGGGATGCTCTACCTGTCTGAAGCATATTTACAAGTTGGCCAAATGCCATCATAGGCCATATGAGCATTCCTATGTATTGGTTAGTCATTATGAAATCTCCTAAAGTTATTTCACTCATTATAACCATTCTTCCACCAACCCAAAATAAAATAAGAGTTGATAACGCTCCTAAAAAAGATACCATCGGAAACATTAATCCCCATATCCTTATAAGTTTAATATTTGCATCATAAAATAATTTTGATTTTTTATTGAATAACTTAAGCATTGTTTTTTGATTAGAAAAAACTTTTGTTACATCTATCCCTGATAAACTTTCTTCCGTCACATTAGATAATTCTGAAACACTTTCTTGAACTTCTCTAAATCTTTTGTGAATGATTCTTCCAAAAAACAGGGACATGAAAGCTATAGTTGGCAAAGGTAATATAGCATAAAATGTTAGTTCCCAATTAACATAACTTCCCATTGCATAAACTGTTATTGCTGTCATAAATATTGCATCGACAAGCATAATTACTGCAAATCCCATAAGTCTCATAAGCATTTGCGTATCAGAGGTGAATCTTGTCATTAAATCTCCTGTTCTCCATCTATCATAAAAATTTTGATCAAGATTTATTATGTGTTTATACATTTTATTTATAGTTTTAAATTCAAAAAGTCTTGCCGCTCCAACTATACATATTCTCCAAAAAAATCTACCTAAAGCTAACCCACTTGCAAATAAAATAATCCCTAAAGCTAATAACCTTATTTCAGATACTGTGTTTGCTGGAACTTCAAGCATATCAACTATTTGTCCAACTTGTCTTGGAATATAAATTTGAATTATATCTACTATAATTAAAAATATAATTCCTAATAAATACCTCAACCAATATTTTTTAAAGAAATCTCTGATCAACAAATTATATCACCTCATTAGTTTGTTTTGCTTACTAATTATTATATCACTTTTTTTAGGGAGATTCAATTATTTTAGAAGAATTATATATTAAAGGATTGTTTTTTATGTTAAAAATTTGAAAATTTAAAAATAGATATAGCTTTTTATACTAGAAATATTGTACAATTTTATTAAGAATATTTTTAAAAATAAAAAATTTAATACAAATATTTTAAATAAAGGGATGATTTAAATGCTCACTCAATTTGAAAATGTTTATATTTTCTGGTTTGAAAACGGTGCAAGTAATATTTGTTATTTGGAATATGAAGACGGACTTGCTTGTTTTGATAGTTCTTTATTTCCTGAAAAATTTGAAAAAACTTTAAAACTTATGCAAGAAAAAACTGGAAAAAAATTAAAAAAAGTTTTTTTAACTCACTATCATCCAGATCATTCTTTCGGAGCAATTTTTTCAGATTATAAATTTGATTTGATTATGAATAAGTTGACTTTAGAAAAATTATATTCTATTGAAAAAAAATTTTTGAGAAATTTATCAAAAACAACTAATTTTAACTTTAATAACCTTCACGAGGTTTTATCTTATAAACATATTGAGTTATTTGATTCAAACAGCTTTACTATTTTTGATAAAACAATTGTTTCGGGAAGTCTCACAGGAGGACATTCTGAAGATTCATCTGTTTACATTTTGAAGCCGCTTAACTATCTTATAAGCGGTGATTTGATATTTTCTCATGTTCATAGCGAATACATAGATTCTAATATTTCTCATTGGAATTTATGGCTAAATAATTTAAAAAAATTAAACTTTAAAAAAATAATACCGGGTCATGGAAAACCCGGAGAAAATTTATTGTTATCAGAACAATTGAAATACAATTTAGATTTTTGTGCAAAAAAAGATCTTAAAAAAGAATTTCCTGATTATTCTTTATCTGAAATCATTCCTGATAATAATTGATTTATTATAGTTTCACTTTCTTTTTTATCTAAATTTTTTATTTTTTCTGCTTTTAAGGTAATCTTTTTTGTTTCTAAAAAATTTGCTATTTCTATCTTTTCAAATATATATATATTATTCATAGGATTAAAGAAATACACTTTAAATTTTACATAGTCAACTCTTAATAAATTTAAAAACGATTTTGACTTCGGTTCTAATAAATTAATAAGATAATCATCTTTTTCAATATTTGTAGCTACAAATTTTTCTGGCTCAAAAGCTGCAAATATACTCTGAAAAAAATTAGGTAGCCCCATTATTAAAGAATTAGCATCTTCATATTTGTCTAAGGAATTCCCGACTTTTGTGTATAAATAATTATTATAATAATCGTATATATAATATATCTCAGAAAACAACTCTGGTTTTTTTACTTTAATAATAAAAAACCGATTTTTTAAAAAATAAAAGTCGCTTAGTATATTCTGATGCTCATCAATTTCAAATTCTATTTCAAATTCAAGATAAATATTTTCTTGACCAGAAAAATTAGCCATGTGTTTTTCAAAAAGGCTTTGTGTAAAAATAATATTAGGAAGTATTATAAGAGTTAACATTAAAATTATTAATTTCCTATATTTCACTTTAATGATCTTAACCTTTCTTTTAATGATACTATTTCTGTTATTCTTACTCCAAAGTTTTCTTCAATAACTACTACTTCTCCTCTTGCAATTAATTTGCCATTTGCATAAATATCTAATGGCTCACCTGCAAGTTTATCTAATTGAATTAAAGAGCCTTGATGTAATTCGAGAACTTCTCTTAAATTTAAGTTCACTCTACCCAATTCAACTGTTATATTTAAAGGCACATCAAATAATAACTGCAGTTTAGACATATCTACATTTTGACTTGTAGAAAGTGAATCACCTTCAATTTGTCCAAAATTAACCGGTTTCACTGATACCTCACTTCCTTGGTCTATAAGATTTGGAGAAGAAAATCCAGATAATTCTTGTTGCAAATTAAATCCTTGTTGCATTGGTTGTTGATATTGTTGTTGCATTGGTTGTTGTTGCATTGGTTGT
>CAYZNB010000007.1:0-22294 GCA_964478535.1 uncultured Thermotogaceae bacterium | reverse complement strand
TTGTTGCATTGGTTGTTGATATTGTTGTTGCATTGGTTGTTGTTGCATTGGTTGTTGTTGCATTGGTTGTTGTGGTTTGTTTTCTTCTTTAAAAGAACTTTGCATATTTTCCATAATTTTTTCTGCAAATTCTACTGGAATAAATTGCCAAAAAGAAGTGGATTCTAAACCTTCAACTTCCATATCAAATTTTATAGCTATAATTTCAGCATCTTCATCTTTTTCAAGAGGCGGAAAATTATCTGCTCCTTCAGAAAAATCTATTATTTTTGCTTCTGGAGGAAGAATATCTACTCTTATTTTTAAGAATTCTGACATAGAAGTCGCAGCAGCTCCCATCATTTGATTCATTGATTCGGCAACTGCACTCAAAGCAATATCATCCAACTCTCTTGAAAGATCTACATTTCCATCTCCTCCCATCATTAAATCAGAAATTATTAATGACATTTTTGAAGGCATTAAAAATGTGTTCATTCCTTCAAGTCCTTGTTTATACTTTATCGTAGTAACAAGTTGTTTATCAGAAAATTTTGATTTTATTTCACCAAATTTTATTATTTCTGCTTCTGGTGAAGTTATTTTAACTTTTTTTCTTAAAAGTGTAGATAATGTGGTTGCTCCTGACCCCATTGCAATATTTCCAATTTCTCCAAGCGTATCGAGCATATTATTATCTAATTTTTTTGTTTCTTCATCAATATTTTCATTATCTAATCCTTTTAACAATGAATCAAGTTCTTCCTGACTTAAAAAATCATCTCCAAGCATTATAATTCACCTCCACGTTTTCGTGGTTTATTTTCTAATAATTTTTTTTCTTCATATTCTCTTTCTATTAATGCTTTTTCAAGCATTAATTTTTCGAGTAACTCTGTATCTTCTTTTTCTATTTTCATCGAATAATAGCCTTTATTAGTTCCCACTTTACCTAAAAATATAGTTTCTCCTTGAACTTTTACTTCAAGTGGTTCTTCATAAAAAGAATCTAGTCTAATTACATCTCCAATTTGCATTTTTAACATTTGACCTAAAGTTAAAACAGAATTTCCTAAAATTGCTGAAATATTTAACGATGAAGTCAACAAAAGATTTTTAATATCTTCTTTATTTTTTTCTGATTTAATTGCTGACTGACTCCATATTCTCATATATAATTTATCATTTATTGATTCTAACGTTGATGATGGGAAACATATATTTATAAATCCTTGTACATCTCTAACTGTTATCGATAATGTTATCAAAACAGTCATATCGTTTGGGGAAGCAATTTGAACAAACTGCGGGTTAGTTTCGATTTTATCTAAAGATACTTCAAATTCGCTTATGTTAGTCCAAGCTTTAGACAAAGATCTTAATAATACAGATGATTCTTTTCTTAAAATAGATAATTCTATTTCTGTTGGTGATCTTAAATCCTCCATAGCAATTCCAGGTCCACCCAAAAGTTTATCTATAATTACATATCCTACATCTAAACCCATTTGCATTATAGCACTTCCTGACAGAGTATCTGTAGAAAAAATTGCCATAAATGTTGGTGATGAAAGTGATTGTTGGAATTCTGAAAAAGTTATCTGATCAATACTTGCATATTTGACTTCAACAAAAGTTCTACATCTTCCCGACAAATATGTAGAAAGTTCCCTAGAAAAGTTTTCATGAATCAGCTGTAACGTTCTTTGCTGTTCTCTTGAAAATTTTACAGGTCTTCTAAAATTATATTCTCTTACTTTATCTTCTTTTTTTAAAGCCTCTTTAACCGTTTTTTCAGATTCTTCATCGCCACTACCTATTGAGTTTAAAAGCTTATCTATTTCCTCTTGGGATAACGTGTCTAAAGCCATTTATTTTCACCTCAGTTCGCTGAGCTAACAGTTAATATAATCATTATTACTTTATTAACCCCTAAGTTCTCTCTTTCACCTGTAAATCCGATTATTTGATTCACTGCGTCATTAATCTGTTTTTTTATAAAATCCTGACCTTGTACACTCGAAACTTCACTTCTAGTCTTATTTAAAAATATCATTCTAACTGCTTCAATAATTTCTATTCTATGCGTATTTATTAAAGAACCTGCTTCTGAACTTCCCACTCTAAACATAAGTGCATCTACAACTGCAATGTCATTACCACCTTTAAGCATCATCGCATATCTCGAACCCTCTCTCAATAATTCTACGGTTTGGACTACGGGTGCTGTCGTTGCCGTTCCAACGTTCCCCGAAGATTGCCCTAAATTAGGCCCTAAAAAGTTTAATATTAAAAAAGATGTTCCTGCCGCAATAACGAGTGTTAATAACACTACTACTATTATTATTATTATCAAAAAATTTGGTCCTTTTTTATTTTTTTCATCTGGAACTTTTACTTCTTCGGGCATTGATAACAACTCCTTTATCTAATTCGCTGTCTTAAAATCAAAATATCTATTCTTCTGAATTTATTTCTTAAATCATTAAGTTGATTTTCAAGTTGATTTTCAAGGTTTGTTTGAATTTGTGTAAGCTCAAAAGCACTTATTCTACCTTCCTGAAAATTCCTTGATGCTTGGGATACTCTAGAATCAAATTCATAATTAAGTAATTCAATTTCTTTCATTATATCTCTTTCACCAACTGCAATTGGAAAAAATCTTTCCATAGTATAAAAATAATCTATGTCAAATTGCCCTGCTCTTATTTCTGCTGCTCTTTCAATTTTTCTTCTATCTCTTAATTCTCCTGTAAAAAAACTTGCTACACTAGCGGATCTTGCTGCACCTAAATGCCAATTCGTCGGATATAAGTTAGAAGTTGTTGTTTGAGTGTCATCTGTGTAACCATAGATTTCTATTTCATTTCGTGTATATTCTAAAATAATTATTCCTATTCTATATAACAAATCTTTTGTAGAAGCTGTTAATCTTGCACTTCCGCTTTCAAAAAAACTCATATCAGAAAGCGAGATTATTGTCCCTCGTTCTGTTTCTTCTATTGTAATTTTACCTTTATATTTTTCATCTTGGATTATTTTTAAAAGTTCTTGTTGAATTCCTGGTTGACTAGTTATTAGAGGATCCTCCGATAATGATTTTCCTCCAACTAATAATCCCAAAGGTTGACCATCAAAAGGGTCTCTAAAACTCATAACGGCTTGTTGAAATTTTCCTGGGGAAATGGTTGCCATAGAAAATAATGCTATAAACATTGTTAAAAGCAACGAATTTAAATCACTAAATGTTGTCATCCATGCAGGCGAACCCGCTGGTTGTTCTTCTTGCTTTTTTTTTCCCATGATTTAAAGCCACCTCTTTGTTATTGATTTTCACCTTTTTCTGTACCATATATTTTTCTTTCTTCAGTATTTAAAAAAGCTTTTAGTTTTTCTTCCATAAGCCTGGGATTTTCCCCTTGTACTATAGATAATATCCCTTCTAAAATCATTCTTTTACCATTTATATATTTGCTCATTCTTCTTTTTAATTTTTCAGCTGGGGGTATAGCTAAAATATTTGCGATTATTGCCCCATAAAGCGTAGTTATAAGTGCTAATGACATACTTGGTCCTATTGTGCTTGGATCATTAAGTGTTTTTAACAACAAAACCAATCCAATTAATGTCCCTATCATCCCAAAAGCAGGTGCTAATGCTCCCCAGGTATCTAAAACAGCTATTTCTGAACGTTGATCTTCTTCAAATAATTCCATTTTTATTTCAAGAATTTTTTTTATTTCTTCAGGATCTGTTCCATCAACCGCAGCTCTAAGGCCGTCTTTCATAAAATCATCTTCAATTGATTCAATGTCTTCTTCTAAAGCTATCATTCCATCTCTTCTCGCTTTTTCTGCAAACGAATACAATGTTTTTAAAATAGCCACATTATCTATTTTAGGATTTTTTATAGCTTTTAATATAACTCCAAACATTTTAAAAGAACGATCTTTTGTATGAGCTATAAAAGTTGCTCCTAAAGAACCTAAAAATGTTATAAAAAAAGAACTTGAGTCTATAACATCTACAACTCTATCACCAACACCCAATACTATTGCCAATATTGCTAAAACAAAACCTATTACACTAGAAATATCCATTCAAATTTCACCCCTTTTGCTGAAAAAGAAAATCAAAAAAACTTCTTTTATATTCTACCACTTTTTTTCTCACTATATCAACTGGCTCTTTTACAATATAAACATGACCGTTTATCATAGTGATCGTTGTATCGGGGTGAGATTCAATTTTTTCTATTTGTTCACAATTAATTATGAATTGTGTGTCATTTAATTTTGTCAGGGTAATCATATTCTAACCACCTTTATTAACGTTTCATTTGAACTAATTCATTTAAAATTTGATCTGCTGTTGTTATTATTCTTGAAGCGGCTTGAAAACCTCTTTGAGAAACAATCATATGTGTGAATTCTTCTGCAAGATCTACATTAGACATTTCTAATGCTCCTGGAATCATAGTTCCTCTTCCCCCTACATTTGCTTCTCCTATTTGTGCCATCCCACTGTTTGCACTTATTACGTACATAGAATTTCCTACTTCAAGCAAACCTGCTGGATTGTTAAAGTTGGCTAATGCTATTTGACCTAATATATCTGTTCTTCCATTTGTAAAGGTTCCAAAAATCTGTCCTACATCATTTACAGCAAAAGCTTCTAATGTTCCTACAGCGTTTCCATTTTGATTATTTACTGTAACTGAATGTTGCCCAGCAAATTGTGTTATTTCTTGGAATTGCAAGTTAACCATAACAGGCCCTGCTCCTGCCGATGAAGAAGGCTGATGTTCAGGGTTTAGAGCCGAACCAGACTTAGAAGGGTCAAACCAAAATCCGCTTCCTCCGCCATTATACACAACTTCTCCTGCATCGTTAAGACTCCAGTTGCTTGCCGCTATTGTCCCATTTCCATCAAATGAAATTACACCTTCTGCTTTATCTTGCAATCTTTGTCCTTCCTGACTAACTTTATAAAGTGGTGTTCCATCTGCAAATTCTGCATTCCATCTCCACGTATTAGTATCAATTTTTTCAAAGTTAACATATACATTATAGCCTTTTCCTAAAGAATCATATACTATTGCTGATGTTGAAACTACTGGACTTGAATAATCTGCAACAACAAAATTTTGAGGATTTTGAATATCTGTAAATCTTAATATTCCCCCAGCCGGTGGCTGGATTGCTTCTCTTACAGATACAAAATTATAAGTTTCATCAGATATTGTTCCTGCTCCTGTACCTATCATACTTAATCCGGTTATTTCATAATTACCTGTAGCATCTGTTATTCCATTTGCAAAAGCATTATTAAAAGCAGATATAGTTGAAACACTTCCATCAGTTATTTCAAAAGTTATATCATTTCCTTCAAGATCTTTTAGAGTTATTGTTAAATTTCCACCCGCAAACTCCATTTCAATATCAGAAGGGTTATATGCAATTTGAGTACCATCAGCTCTTTTTAAATTTATAGATCCTGAAAAACCTGCTGTTTTTAATGTTCCACTATCATCATATTCGACTGCTGGAGTATCTCCATCAACTGCATTTGGTTGTTTTAATTCTCCCATAGGATCAAGCACAAGCATCTTTGTATCTGATTTTGCACTTCCTTGATCATCAAAAGTTACCCAGTTAACTACGTTTCCAAGTTCATCTAATTCTACAAATCCTTTAAATTCATTTATGTAATCTACTGTGTCATCTCCATTTTCTCTATAGTTGTAAAAACCATGCGAAGATGGTGATTCTGCATTCCAATAATATCTATTGCTATCTCTAAAATCAATGCTCATATCTTTTTCAAAACTGAAAGTAAGCGGAAGATTTTGCCCCATAGTATTTTTAACTACAAGTGTTGTTTCTTGTATTCCGACATTTGCATTCAAATTATTCGCAAGGTTTATAAATGAAGTTTGTTGAGCTGGCATTATAAGACCCGCAGATATTCTAATATCTCCAATAGGATTGTTTGTGTTTACTGCTCTCGCCCCAGAAGTTGTAAGAGAGGCATTCCAACCTTGCAAAGTCATACCTGTTGATGGATCTACCATTCTTCCTGATGTATCTAAAGAAAAATTCCCAGCTCTTGTATAAAATTGCCCTGAACCATCCGATAAGACAAAAAAACCGTCTCCTTGAAGTGCTAAATCTGTCTTTTTACCGGTGTTTTGAAAAGAACCTTGAGACATTATTTTATCTATAGAAGCTACTTTTGAACCTAACCCTATTTGAGTCGGGTTTATTCCTCCGTAATTATCATCAGGCATTCTACCCGCATTTATAGTTTGTAGTAAAGTAGTTTGAAAGGTTATTCTTGAAGCCTTAAATCCAGTTGTATTTACATTTGCAATATTATTTCCAACTACATCCATTTGATTTTGAAAATTTCTTAATCCTGTTATTCCTGAGTACATCGCTCTTAACATAGGATATTCCTCCTCGCTATATTTTTCTATAAATTAAATTTTAATTAATCAGTTACTGGGTCTGTGGGTTCTTCTGTAATTTCTTTTATAGCAGATATAGGAAATTTTTCACCGTTTACTATTACAAACATTTCATTTCCTGCAAATTGAACTGCTTCAATTTTTCCTCCATCTAATCCATTAATCTGCACTTTTTCTGTGCCTTTTAATTTATATAAAACATAAGTGTATTCTCCATCTAAAACTTTTGTTCCCGAACCGTTTCTTCCATCCCATTGATATCCATGTACTCCAGCTGTTTTAGTTCCCAACTCTTCATATTTTACTAATTCACCTTCGGAATTATATATTTCGAGATATACCGGAGTATCTTCTTCTAGCGAATATATAAGACTTGAAGCTTTTCCGTCAGATAGCGATATAGAATTGTTTTCTACAACTGCGTATTTCCCTATTAATCCTGCAGTTTGAACTTTATAAAGAGACATCTGAGATTCCACCATTTCTTGAAATGATTTGCTCATATTTGCCATTTGTTCTGTAGATGTCAACATGGATAATTGCGTTATCATTTCTTTATCATCTACAGGCGCTGAAGGATCTTGATATTTTAACTGGGTTAATAATATTTTCATAAAAGCATCTTTATCTAATTCTTTTGAAATTTCTCTGTTTTGATTAGCTTGAAGCGTTGAAGAATATAAATAATTCGAATCAATAAACATTTCATTCACCTCTCAATATTTTTTCAAACTCATTTTCAATATCGTTTTCATTATTTTTATTTTTTCTTTTATCTTCTGTATGTTCATTGTTTTTTTCTTCTTTTTCTTCTTTTTGCATATCTTGTTCAGAATTTGTCTCTACTTTTACTTCTACAGGATTGTATCCATTATTTCTTAATATTGCTACTAAACTTTGAAGTGTTCTCGATAAAATATTTTTTGAAGATTCGTCGTCTGCAACAATATTTACTGTAACCGCATTTCCATTTTTTATTATTTCAATTTGAATATTTCCTAATTCAGGCGGGGTTATTTTTACATTTATTACTTCCTTAAATGATTCTTCTGTCGTTCTAGAAGTCAGGTGACTTTCTATCATTTCATTAAAATCTTTAAGGGGTATTACTGGTGGTTCTGAATTTCTTGTTATAGGGTTTTCTATGCTTTTTTCAACATTTGTAGAATTATTTGTTTCTATATTTTTTTCTGTGTTTAAATCATTATTTTCACTATAATTTAATGAATTTTCAGTTCTTAATGGATCAGAAGTTTTTATATCTTCATTTTTTTCTGATAAATCTGATAAATCTGTTTTAATTTGATGTGTTTCAACTTTATTTTTCAAATCTATTTTTTCCTCATTTTTTTCTTCATTAATATTGTCTGAATTCTTTTCATCGCGATTAATACTATTCAAAATATTTTCTGTGTTATTATTATCCTGTTTTATTGTTTCAATAAGTTCTTCTTTTGATTCTTTGTAAAAATCTGTTTTTTTAAATTTTTCAAATATTTTATTTTCTTCTTTATTATTTTTTGATTTATGAAGTCCTTCCAAATATGAGTAGTTACTTTTTTTATTGATAATTTTCATGCTTTTATCTTGATTGTTTTTTGAAGCAAAATTTTTTATTAATTCTAAAAAATTGATTGTCTGAGATATTTTCGATTGTATTTTATCTTCTGTTTTTTTTGAAAATATTTCATTTACTTCGTTTATTATTTTGTTAGGTCTTATATTGTCTTTTCTTTGATTATCTATTGATTTTTTTTCATCTGTAGATGCCAATATGTTTTTTTCCGGTATGTACAATTGAATTTTTTCTTCTTTCGTTTCTTCTAAATCATTAATTCTAAAATTTTTATTTTCAATATTTTTTTCATTAATTTCATTATTATTATTTTCTTTAAAAATATTATGAGTCAGACTTTTATTTTTTATATTTTGTTCTTCTTTATTACCTTCTTTATTGATTACTTTTATATTTTTTTCAAATAATATATATTTTTTTTCTTTTTCACAAGAGATTACAACTTTTTTGTCCTTAAAATTTAGTGCTAAAAATTTCCCTTTTCCTTTCTCAAAAATTTCAATCTCTATTCCACTTGAATTTAATAATTCTTTTAACTCATTAAAAATACTTTTTATTTTTTCCCCTAATTCTATTTTTTCAAGACTCAGTTTATCTATTAATCCAAAAATTAATTCTAAAATTTCTTTTGCTTCTTCTTCTTCAATTCCAAATTCTTTGAGTTCCTGTAAAATATTATTTTTCATTTTTTCTATATCTATTATTTTAGTTTCTATTGATTCTTTTTTTTCAGGAGATGAAGAAAAATTTGTTTCAGATTTTTTTAATTTTTCAGAATCAACTAAATTATTTTTTTCTTCATGATCAGTTTTTAATTCCTTAATTTTTTCACTTAAAACATAAGGTTCCGAAACTTTATTTTCGGTTTTAGTCTTATTAATAATATTTTCAAAAGATTCAGAAGAATCATTAGATTTTTTATTTACATTTTGATAATTTTCATTATTTGCTTTAATATTAAACAATTCTGAAAAAACAATTTTATTCATTATTCCCCTCTTTTCTGCCCAATTAGGGCTATTATTCCTGCCGCTTTTTGAGGATCTACGCCTGCAAGTGTTTGCAAAATATCTGCCGCTGTATCTGCTGGTAAAATTATTAAAGAATCTACTATCAATTCTATACTTACTTCATTTCTTGCAAGTGCATTTACCATTTGTGCTGCTGTTGCTTCGCTAATCCATGAGGCTAGAATATTTACTCTTGAATTGTAATCATTATAATCTCTTATAGTTTTTTCGTAATCTTCTCTTAATAATTTTATGTTTTCTCTTTCTTGGTTTAATTGAGTTGTTTCATCAGAAATTTGTTGGCTTATAACTATTAACTCATCTCTTGTTTTTATTAAATCTTCATTCCTTTCCTGAATGCTTCTTATCCTATAATTAATTATTTCGTTTTGCACAAAAAATGGATCTCCCACTTCTAATATTTCATATTCTACATGATTCTTTAAAATCGGTATATGATGTGTTATATACCCTAAATAACTTCTCCAACCGTCTTTAAGATTTAAATTAAACGAAGATATTCTGCTAAATTCAAAAGATATATACCCTATTGTTAAAATAGAAAAAGCTAATACTAATCCTAAAATAAAAAGTGCAAAAATACTCTTTCCTAATTTTTTCTTAGGTTTCTCTTTTTTATTTTTTTTATTTTCTGCCATTTTGTTCCACCTCACAATTTATTTTTCTATTTTAGTTTTATTTATTCCTATATTTTAATTTTATTATTAATTATTTTATCATACTAAAATTTTTTTTTTTATAACTTTTATGTTATCATAAATATATAAAAGATATTATTTGGTTGATAACAAAAGTTAATAAATATTTCTTTAAAAAAAGGGGGCAGGTAATATGGATGTTTTGATTGAATATTTAATCAAAGTTTTGTTCAGTGTCATTGTTCTTTTAGTTGCAAAAATCACAGGCGCTATCTTTTATAAGAGTGTTTTAAGATTTTCAAAGAAAAATGAAAATTTTCAGTTACATTACAAAAAATCTTTAAAATCTCTTATTGGAGTGTTTATTTATACTATAGCTATTTTTATTATAATCTCAATATTTTTTCAAAATGTTGGTCCTTTTTTAGCTGGTTTAGGGGTTGGTGGTATTATAATCGCTTTTGCTGTACAAGAACCTTTAGCTAATTTTATTTGTGGTTTACTAATTATCTTCACGAAATTAATTGTAGAAGGAGAAGCTATCGAAATAAGTGGAACCGCTGGAACAGTTGATTCCATTGGTATAAATCATGTGACGCTAAAAACTTTTGACGGAAAAAGCATTGTTATACCAGGAAAAAGAGTTTGGTCGAGCGAAATAACTCATTACTGGCCTTCAGAAGTGCGAAGAAATGAACTTAAAATTGGTGTTTCTTATTCAAGTGATTTAAATAAGGTTATTGAGATTTTAAATGATGTGTTTCAATCAAGTACCCTCATTGAAAAATCTGATGATTTAAAACCAGCAATAGTTTTTTCAGCTTATGATAGTTCTTCAATAAATTTTACTTTAAGATTTTGGGCAAAAAAAGAAAACTTTTTAGCTTCTTCTATGGATATTGCTAAACTTATAAAAATAAAATTTTCAGAAAATAATATCGAAATTCCTTTCAATCAATTGGATGTTAACTTAAAAAAATAGGAAGCTATGCTTCCTATTTTTTTAATCTTTCAAATTCATAGTTTATTGAAGATATCGTAAAAATTGCGGCTGTTTCAAATCTCATTATCGTTTCTCCTGGAGAAATTATTTTAAATCTTTTTTCTTTTAAAAGTAATTTTTCTTTTTCTGAAAATCCTGTGTCCGGACCTATTAAGATATTAACATTTTCTGTTATTCTTTTTATTTCAGTTTTGTAATCCGAATTAACTTCAAAATCTAAAACGATTGTTTTAAAAGGATTTATTTCATTAATTTTTGTAAAATTCACTTCTGGAAAATTAGGATTATAAGATTGCTTTGCAGATTCTATAACACATTTTTTTATTTTATCAATATTTTTATAATTATGTTGAGATTTTTCTCCTTGAAAAATATTTATTGCGTTTACCCTCAACTCTACGGCTTTCTCTATAACAATTTGCATTCTTTCCCATTTGCTCATTCCAATTGTAAGCGATATGTCTGGATTATAATTATCTTTTATAATTTTGTAATCTATTATTTCAAGATTGCATTGTTTTTTTTTCAATGTTTTTATTTTGCAATTATAAATATATCCATTACCAAGAAAAACATCTATTGTTTCACCAATAGATGTCCTCGTTATATTTAGATGTTGTATTTCTTTTTCATTAAGTATTATTTTATCGTTTATTTTTTCTCCAAAATAAGCATTAGGCATTTTTTATCCTTTAAATTATTTCTTCATTATTCATGTATTGTCTTAATACCTTTGGAATAATTATTCTTCCTTCTTTAGTTTGATAGTTTTCCATTATGGCTACTAGCGTTCTTCCTACCGCAAGTCCTGACCCGTTTAATGCGTGCAAAAGTTTGACTTTGTTATCTTTATCTCTAAATCTTATATTTGCTCTTCTTGTTTGAAAATCGCCTGTATTTGAACATGAAGATATTTCCTTATATTCATCATTTGCTGCAAGCCATACTTCAAGATCATAAGTTTTTCTTGCCGAAAAACCTAAATCTCCTGTACACAATTCTACAACTCTGTATGGAAGTTCTAACAACCTTAAAATTTTTTCTGCATCTTGTACAAGTTGATTATGTGCTTTTTCAGATTCTTCTGGATGTGTAAGCCATACCAATTCCACTTTATTAAATTGATGTTGTCTTATATATCCTCGAACATCTCTTCCATAACTTCCGGCTTCTCTTCTATAATTAGGTGTATATCCGCAGTATTTTACAGGTAATTCGTCATTCCTTAATATTTCGTCTCTATGCATTCCTATAAGAGTAACTTCAGAAGTAGGAATCAAGAATAAATCATCTGGTTTTGTGTTATAAAGATCTTCTTCAAATTTTGGTAAATGACCTGTTCCTGTCAGTGTTTCCCTTGTAACCATATGAGGCGGTAATATTTCAGTATAATTATTTTTTATTGCATGTGTATCCATCATAAAATTTATTAAAGCTCTTTCTAAACGTGCGATTTTTCCTCTTAATACAGTAAATCTTGAACCACTTAGTTTTGAGCCTCTTTCAAAATCCATTAATCCCGTCTTTTCTGCTATATCCCAATGAGGTATAGGCTCAAAATCAAATTTAATTTTTTCTCCCCATTCTCTTAAAACAACATTATCTTTTTCATCTCTTCCTACCACAACATTTTCGTCTGGTATGTTTGGAATATAATACAAATTATTAATATATTTTTCTTCTATAATGTTTAATTCATATTCTATTTCTTTTATTTTAGAGGATATATTTTGACCTTCTTCAATTATTTTTTTCATTTCATCAATCTTATTTTCTTTTTTTAACTGAGAAATCAGCTTTGTATTTTGATTTCTTATTGCTCTTATTTCTTCAGAAGATTTTATTAGTTCTCTTCTTTTTTCATCAAGTTCAATAAGTTCATTTAAAATTGATGGATCATTATTTCTTTTAATTAAGCCCTCTTTTACTATATCTAAATTTTCTCTTACAATTTTAATATCTATCATATAGCCCAACTCCTTTTAATTAGCTAATTCTAATGTCAATTGAACTGTTTTCGCTTCTATTTCGTTTGTATTTGTGTTAAAAACTGCATTAGTAGATTTCATATCAATTTTCTTTTCAGTATTAATAATTGAAACATCTCCTTCAAGCGTTAATTTTTTTTCGTTTTCATTATAAACAAATTTTTTTGCACGTATAGTGTAATCATCTTTAATAATAAGTACTCTTTCATTAGAACTTCCATTATATATTTTTGATTTATTGTCTATTTCAAGTAAATCACTCACTATATTCATAATGCTTTCATCAATGTTAATTAATGTTTTTACATCGTCTTTAAAAGTACCTTTTTCATCTCTTAGATCAAAAGACATAGTCTTAGATACAACTTCAAAAGTGTCGCTTTTTATAGTGGTATTTTCACTTTCAAGTTTTCTCCAATCATCATTAACTAAATAAATTACAGCATAATTTGTAGATATAATTAAATCTCCTTTTTTAATAGCTACGTTATCTCGCAAAGTATATTGTTGCTCTCCTCCAACCACATTTTCAGCTGAAACATTTATTAATTCGGCAAAGCTAAAAACCGTTAAAAAAATTACCCCAAATATAAATACTATTTTCTTCATTTATTTCCCTCCAAATATTTTTTGGCTTTTTCGCTTCCATTAAAAAAAACTTTTATAACAAAAGGGTTTTCAAAAGTTTCTTCTGCTTCAATTTTATCACAATTTTTGCTGTTTATGAAATAATTTTTTTTCATTCTTATAAAAGATGCTTTAAGTAAAATTTCAAGAGCATTTTGAGGTTCAGGATAACTCTCATTTGCCTCATAAGAAACTACAATCGAATTAGAAGGATTTTTCATAGGTATTAAACCCATAAAACCTGTAGGTATGTATTTCCCATTATTATACTCATAACTTTCATAATAAGGAGGTATGCTTAATTCCATCATAAGCATATCTTTTATTAATACATCTTCTGATAGATTTTCTATTTCACCTGTTTTTAAATTAAAAACTTCAAACGTTACTGGAAATTTTAAATCTTTTAATTTTTCTTCTCCAAAAATCTTATCAAAAAATTTATATAATTCTTCGCTTTTATAAAGACATACCTTATTTGTTCCAAGTTTTATAAGAGAAATTATTTGCGAGTATATATTTTCATAAAAAGCATCATAATTTGTCATGTTTTTTATAGGATTTTCTTTATTCTCTAAAAAACTTTTCAACTTACTAAAAAAATGTTGCCCATAATACCCATAAAATAAACCTATTAAACTACCTGCAGAAGTTGTATGCAAAGAAATTTTTTCTGAATTTCTAGCAAAAGTTTCTACTACTCCACTATCCCAATAAATCCCTTCAAATAAACCACCAACGGATATATTCATAACATAACACTTCCATATATTTCTTTAGCATTTTTTAAAACATTTTCATATTCAAAGAATTCGTACCAGAAATTTTCACCATTAAATGTATATATTTCTTCTGCGTTTTTAAGTTCATCTTGAGTTATAAATTCCACTTTATATTCATCAAGATATTCTAAATATTGCATACCATTAAAATATTCTTTTTCTAAAATGATTGGCGAAACATGATTTGCAACAACATATTGTGCCCCAAGCTTTTTTGCTAAATTTACGGGTACTTCTGTAAGAACTGCTCCATCAACTATTTCCATTCCGCCTAACTGCATTGGTTTAAATGCTCCAGGAACGCAAGAAGAGGCCATAACCGCATCTATAACATATCCTTCTGTTATTTCAACGTTTTCTCCTGAGATTATATCAAAAGCAACTACACCTAATTTTAATTTACATTCTGAAAACTTTTTTTTACCATAAAAATCTTTAAACATTTTATAAGCAAAGTTATTTTCTATGACACTTTTTGAAGTTATCATTTTTTTTAATACATTTATTCCAGAATTTAATTCTTTCGACAATTTTTTTATCGTGCTTTCATTTTTTTCCATAACTTCTTTAAATAAAAAAGTATAATCTTTTTCTGGATCAATAGCATAAAGAGCGCCTATTATTGCACCGGCACTAGTTCCTGTAACTATTTCAAATTTATAATTTCTTTTTTTTATTTCTTGTAAAAATGCTAGATGAGCTATGCCTCTTGCTCCGCCAGATCCAAGCGATAATCCATAAATCATTTTTCCCCCCAAATTTTTTAAAAGATACATTTAACTAAATTTCTAATTTGATTTTACCGGTCACTTATTTTACAAAGATGAAGTTAACATAAAATATGTAATAAATGCTCCTACAGCTACTCCAAAAAGCCCCATACCCATTGAAGTCCAGAAATTAATTTTTTCAGGTTCCTCCAATTCTCTAAGCTGTTCCTCAACTTCTTTTAAAATCATATTTGTTTCATCAAGTTGTTCTCTGTATGTTTTTATTTCTTCTTCTTTTTCTTTATTATAGATTTTAAGACTTTCCATTTCTTTATAAACATTTAAAACGATTTCATCGTGTTCCATTAATTTTTCATCTCTTATTCTAAGCTGATTGATTATAATACTGTTTATTTCACTTTTCAAATCGGCTTTAAGTGTATTGATATCTTCTGAATAATCTATCTCGGCTTTTAAATTGATATATATATTATAAATTTCTTCATAAGATTTTTGAAGTTCTTCCATTTGGCGCAAACTAACATTAAAACTTCCTATAGACTTTTCTATTTCATTAACTTTTTTCTCTATAACTTCGATTCTATTAAAAGATTGTCCTAAATTTTTTTCCGTGACATCATTAAAAATCTCGAGGTTACCAACTCTTTCTGATAAATCTGTTATATTACCTATTTTTTGAATTTGTTCATCTGTAACATTAACCATATTAGTTAAATAATTTAAATTTGAGTTTACCGTATTGAAGTTTTCTTTTAAATTTCTTATTTCATTTTCGCTGCTCACTATTTTTTCTTCCGATTTTTTTAATCTTTCATTATAATCATCAAAAGATTTTGAATATAAATTCAAATTACTAATTTCGTCAGCATATGTTCCCATAAATCTTTCTATACTTTCTATTCTCTGATAAACTGCATTTAATTCCTGATCGCTTAAAAGATTTTTATTTTCAACTTTATTTTGAGAATTTTCAAATATTAAATTATCTATCTTTTTATTTTGAAATATCAGTTCAGAAGAAAATGTGTTTATTCTTTCTTCCAACATAAGAATTTTATTTTGATAAAATTCTTCTCTTTTATCAAAAGATTGAATATGTTGCTCATTTAATAAATTTTTGTCTATAAGTTTTCTAGTTTCGCTATCTAAATTAAAAATACTTGCTTTTAATTCTTCTATATCAGCTTTCATAAATAATATTTCATTAGTATTTACTTCCAGAGGATTCGAAGAGCTTGTAGCATTTTCTAAAAATACTAATTTAGCTTCTAAAGAAAACAATTTTGATTCAAAACTGTTTAATTTTTCCTGAACATTATAAGATCTTTCGACTTCTAAATTATTCAATCTATCCTCAATTCCGATAAAAAGTGGGTCTATTATATTTTTCAAATAAGAAACTTCTGTATTAGCAATATTTCTTAAGGACACTTTCAAGGCATCTTGTTCAATATTCATTTTAGAATCTACGTAATTTTTTAATTCTTCCCTGCTCTTTTCTTCGTGAGTTAATATTATGGTATTTAAATATTCGACTGTTTTATCGAATTTTTCATTTATATCATAAACATCCTCTTCAAAATTTTCCATTCTTAAAGAAAAAAGTTTTATATTTTCCAAAGCTTCATCACTTATTTTTTTTAACTCTTCCATAGCAATTTTTTCAACTAATTTATCAAGATCCTTTATTAAATTTACAAATATAGGATTATTTTCATTTAAAGGACTATTAGGATCTACAAAATCACTTAAGTTTATTAAGTCTTTCTCTATTAAATTCATATTTTCAATTATTTCTTTTATTTCATTTTCTGTTTTTTCAAAATTATATGAAATATTCTCATTTAATTTTTCTATATTGAATGAAAAATTTTGTTCTAATACAATTAAATTGTTTTCATGATCTTTCAATCTTTGATCAATTGAGGATAACTTATTATCAAAATTATTTTGTACTAAGTTTATTCTTTGATTAAGATTCAATTCTTTTATTTCTTTTAAATCATTTTCAAGCAATACTATTCTACTTTCATATAATTTGTCTATATGATCTAACATTCTTGATGCAAAAGTAGCTATATCAAACCTAGGCATGTATTCCGAACCATTAAATCTTCCTTGTGTATCAAGATTCATAATACCTGTTTCTATCATTCTAATTACATGAGGATAAGATGGTGATGCAGGACTTAAATCCCTTATGTTTATTTGACTAAAAATATTTATTACTAAAAATATTACTGTAAATACCAGTGTTAACTTTTTTTTCATTTCTGCACCTCCGTCATTTAATTACATCTATATCTAAAAATTGCGCTTCATTAAAGAAAATCACTACATTCTCCATTCCTGAATTGATTACTAAAGGACCTTTATTAAAATATTCAAAATGATTTTTTTCCAAAAAATTTTCTCCGTTAATTGAAAAAGGTTTAGAAGATTCTATTCTCAAAGGTAATTTCTCTAAAATTTCAAAAAATTCAAAATGTTTCTCACCGTTTTTTATTTCAATATTTTTTTTGTATATTTTATTTTGATATACAACTTTTATTTCATACAAACCTTCTTCTAAAGGCATCATAAATATTTTTTCTTTACCTTTAAAAACATTATTAACATAATACAAAACTCCCTCTAGATTTGCGGCAACATTTAAATAGCCTATATCTTTATCCAATATCAAGTCATTTGATTTGTTTTTTTCAACTTCTATTATATATGATTTTCCTAAAGTTCTTAAAATGATGTCTTGCTTTTGAAAAAGTGTTTCTATAATAAAATTAGCAGGAGTATATAGTGTTTTATTTAAATAATTTACTGCCACTTTTTCTTTCGAAAGAACATTTACAACTGTAATATTTTTTAAATCAACCGTGTTAGGAAAATTACTATCAATAAGAAAATCATAAACATTCATTCCATCTGAAATTCTTAACAAATGATCATTTCCATCAAGAATTATCTTTGAAATACCTTTTCCTAAATATATTCCATCTATATTAAACTTAAAATTTTCAGAATTTGAAAATTGAATCGTTTTATATTGATTTTCTAATTTGACAAGATAATTATTTCTTAATGAATTTTCGTTAAGATTAATTGATAATTTCTGTGAATCATAACCTGTTTTTTTTATTTCTACTATATGATTTCCAGTTGGTAATGTAAATACAGCAGGAGTTTTGTCATAAAATTCTCCATTGACATATATAGCAGCATCAGAAGGTTGCGAATTCATATTAACCGCAATCCCTTTATCTAATTTCACTAAAAGTTCTTTTTCTGATGATTCTATTGTTAATTGTTTTTTAAAAAAACCTTCTTTAACTAATTCTATTATTCTATATTCATCTCTTTTTATTTTTAGTGGGGTTTCTCCTAAAAATTCAAAATTAGAATAAACTTTTGCTCCTGAAGGGTTGCTATCAATCAATATTTCATCTTTTAAAATTAGATTTACATCTGCAATATTTCTAGAAAAAGGAATCAATTGTATATCTATAGTTCCTTCAAAATAATCATCTTTTAATATTATTATTTTTTTCAAAGTTGAAGGTATTTCATATACATTATCATTATTAGAATTTATTTTATAGTTTCTTCCAAGATAATCATAAGAAATAACATAATTTTTTTGAGAAATATTCAATTTTAAAATAGATAAAGGATCCTGAACCGTATTTATTATTATATCTTCCTCAGAAGTCATATCTACATCTTTATAATAATCAGCATATCCTGAACGCGATAGTCTAACTTCTACTATTTTGGAAGGAAGATTACTTGCTTTAAATGTGCCAGAAGATATATTTCCTCTGAATATTCCATCAATAAAAACCATACTGCCATTCATTCCATTAATAAGAATGGATGATGTTGGAAAAGCCATAGAAACACTTAATAAAAAAAGGAGAAAAATTAATTTCCTTCTACTCATCTGATTTTACCACCTCTTCAATTGTTTGGTATAATTCAGTTAATTTTTCTATAAGTTCTTCATCTTTTCCCATTTTTTCTATAACTTTATTTATCAATTCTAATCTCCTGTTTAAAACTTGATCAATAATTTTTCTTCCTTCTTCAGTAATAACAACTTCAAAAACTCTTTTGTCTTTTTCTGATTGCTCTTTTGTTAAAAGACTCATCAATTCTAATCTTTGAATTAAACCTGTAGTTGTACTTTTTGTAACTCCTAAAATTTTGCTTATATCGCTTAACTTTTTTCGATCTTTGAAGTATAATATTTGTAGCAAATCAAATTGAGCTGTAGATATATCAAAATTTTTCAATACTTTTCTTCCTTCTATTTTTACTAAAAAACAAATATTTCTTAATTTTTTTTCTACCTCATATGCTGTATTTTTCATTTTTTCACCCCTTAAATATTATTAAAAATTTTTTATTTTTTGAGTTACATATTTTATTTTACCACAATTTTTTATAAGGAGAACTTTTATGCAAAAAAATATTACATTTTGTGCAATTCTTTCAGTACTTGCAGTTATCTTATTTTCTTTACATATGTTTATTCCAATTATAGGTGTTGCTATTTCATTTTTTTCTTTTCTTCCATTAATGATAGTAAATCATATATGCGGGAAAAAATATTTTTTCATGTCATTAATTACTACTTTTGTAATTTCAATATTTTTCAACGATCCTTTCGGATGGATTTTTTTAGGTTTTTTCATAATTCCCGTCACTATTTCGCTAAATAGTAAAAAAATAGTTAAATTTTTGATGTTTTTAATGGTAGAAATAGGCGCGTTTTTGATGTTTAGAATATTATCTTTTGAAGAATCTTCATTTGATTCTTTTTTCAAACAAATTTGGTTTTTAATTGGAATTGTCATATTTTTTACTTTATATATTTTCTATAAAAGAACTTTTTATTATTCTCTTTATATTTTAAAAAAATCTAATATTGATATAAATATGAATTGAAAATTTACATTTTTAACATTATTAACATCATTAACCTAATTTTTTTTGGTATAATTGATTTATTATAAATCAATTCACTTTTAGGAGGTATTTTATGAAAAAGATTTTTGTTTTACTTTTAACTATTTCGATGCTTTTTTTTCTTTTTTCTTGTTCTTCTGAAAAACCTATTGAAAATGTACCCCCAATAACTTCTGCAAGTATAGGCATCTCTGAAGGTTCTGATGAAAGTTTTTCAGTTACTTTTTATGTCACAACTCCCGAAAAACCTACAAATGCTGATATATATTTATACGGAGATTTTAATAATTGGATAGCTGGTGATAGCAAATATAAATTAAAAAAAGAGTCAGACAATTATTATTCAATTACTTTTGAAATGCCCGCAGGAAAAACTATAAACTTCAGGTTTAATAGAGGCACAAGAAACTCTGAAGAAGCTGATTTTTTTGGCGATAGAATTCGCAATAGAACTTATAGATTTGAATTCGATGGAGACGTTCAATATTTAACAATTGAAAATTGGTTAGACGTTAATTAAGCAAACTCCTATATGGAGTTTGCTTTTTTATAATAATCTATTGAATTTTTTATTATTTGTTTTATCTCTTCTTGGGTTTCAGAAATATCCTTTTTCCCATATTCTTTTAAAACAAAAAAATTTGAAAGTTTTTCAAAATCTACACAGTGATCAACATTTCTAAGAAGCTCAAAAGGGGTTAAGTTATAATACTTATATAAGAATTTTTCTCTTATAAAAATATAAGCTTCTTCAATTATTAAAAATTTCTCTCCCGAAAAATCTTCTATTTTTTCTTCAAACGTTTCAATTTCTCTTTTTATTTCTTTTTTAGTTTTATCGTATTTTTTTCTTATAAATTTGAAAGTTAAAATTATTGTTGTCAACATTATAAAAAATCCCGTAATAACAATAAGATTATCTTTATTAATTATTTTATAAGAAGCTTTTTCAAATGTATTCATATCTTCTATTTCTTTAAAAACTAATTCTATTTCAAAATCTTCCCATCTTTCATATCCTGTTTCAAATCTATCTTTTTGATAAGAAATAGTTTCTGAAATCATATCTACTATTTCACTATCCACATTTCCTAAAGAAGTCATTATAGAATAAAATAAAAATGCAACAAATACAACTGCAACTGCAGTAAAAATATATGTTGAAATTTTTTTATGACTTTTAAGCGTTATAAACCACGTAAAAAAATAAACAAATATACCTATTGATAAAAATATTGTAAGCCTTTGTATATTATCTAAATCAATATAAAAAAATTTTACGGTTTCTACCCCTTCTTCTTGAATCTCAGAAGTTTGAACTACTATACGTTTTTTTTCTCTTTCTCTTCTTTCGTCCGTTTCTATATCTTCTTCCTCTTCATATAATTGAACTATTGTTTCTTCTGGTTTGTTTTCTTCGATAGCATATATTAAATCTCTAATAGAAAATTTTTCAAAACTAAAAAAATTTATCAAAATAAAAATGACTAATACGATTAGTAAATATATTTTTTTATTTTCTTTAAAAATTTTATACATATAATATACCAAAACCACAAATATAAAAAATCTATTTATATCATTCAAAGAAAAATTCATTACCGAAACAGTACAAATAAAAGCTATTATATTAAAAACTTCTTTTCTTGTTTTAAAAAAAGAAATATTCAGTAATATGCCAACCAATGCAAGGCTATTTATTAAAGGCGTTTTCAACACACTTACAGTAAGTACGTTTACAATAAAAAATAACGGAACAAAAGGTAGTGCTCTAATTAAAATAAAAATCATAGAAAAAATTAAAGTTATATGATCAAATGGAGAAAAAGTTAAAAAAGATAATATAATCAATGAATAAAAAATAATATCTTTAATCTCCAATTTTTTTACTTCTGACATTTCAAGTCCTCCTTAATTAATCTTCTTATATTATATATAAATTTTCTCTTAAAATCAAGAAAAATAAATAAAAATAAAATTATTAGTTTGTTAGCCTAAAATTGGTTAGGAAAACCATTTTAATATTAACCGTTTTTTGCTTTTAATGTAGTGTAACAGCCACGCTGAACTTTGCACGGCGTTACAGCACAGGCAAAAACATTCATCTTTTGCGTTCAACAATGGTTAAACTATGGTTAAACGCTTGCTTAACTACCGTTCAACTATCGTTCCCAAGGAGGCACGGCGTTACAGCACATATGACAATGTTGGTCAATAGAAAGTTGATCTGAAATAACCATAAAACAAGCATTTGTAATTAATTCCCCTCTTGAGGGGTGACAACCGAAGGTTGACGGGGTGGACAGGTTTTTGAAAGCTCTTATAATTATTAGTTGGTCAGTTGGAAAATAGAAAGTTGGTTAGGAAAAGCGTTAAAAACATTTATTAATGAAGTAGTAAATATCGGATAAAATAAATCGCTCACAAGATCAATTTTTCTAAAAAACGGCTTTCGCTCGGTCAAAAATTGCTAAAAATAGCAAACTCGCTACGCTCAGACATGCT
>CAYZNB010000006.1:0-34289 GCA_964478535.1 uncultured Thermotogaceae bacterium | reverse complement strand
AATTTGTTTTTTAGAAAATTTGATCTTGTTCGCGTTTATTTTATCCGATGTTTACTACTTCATTTTTGGGAACGATAGTTGAGCAATCGTTTAACCATTGTTTAACCATTGTTTAACGCAAAAGATGATGTTTTTACCTGTGCTGTAACGCTGTGCAGAAAACGCGTGGCTGTTACACTACATTTAAAAGCGAAAAGCGGTAATTATCAAAACTTGTTTTGATTTTTTTCTTTCCAAGATTATTATATAATAATGACATTTTGTAAAGACTAAAAAAATCAAAAAAACAGGCTTTAAAGCCTGTTTTAGATAGTGTAAGTTTCTATCAAATTATCATAATCATCATACCAAAATGCGTTTGAATTTCTTTTATAAATAAAAAACTTTCCATAATTATCCGGATTAAAAGAACGCATATATTTAAAAGTTATAGTTTCTTTTGTCATAGATAAAACATGTATTTTTCCAGTAGAATGAGAAATAACATAACGAGCTCTTTTTGCAAGCCCAGATACATTACTTATAGCTTTTAAAAATTTAGAAAAACCTTCTTCGAGTGGAACTATAAAAGGTTTGTTTCCCATTACAGGGCGACCTTGAAATACATAATAAGGCGGAATTCCTATAAATGAAAGTTTTTTAAATAGCGAAGATAAAATTTCCGGATTATCGTTAATCCCTTTTATCATTGGAGTTTGATTTGATATAATAACTCCCGCCTTTAAAAGCTTATCAACAGCGGTTATAGAATCTTTCGTTATTTCATTAGGGTGATTGTAATGAGCCATTAAGTATATTCTTTTTTCTTTAAAGCTATATTTTTTTAAAGCTTCTATTAAAAAATCATCATTAATTATTCTGAAAGGATCAAAAGCAAGCATTTTTGAGCCAAGTCTTATTATTTGAACATGATCTATTTCCCTTAACTTAGAGAGTAAATTTTCAATTTTTTTGGAAGAAAGTAATAAACTATCTCCACCTGTTAATAAAACATTTGTAATTTCTTTGTGTTCTTTAATATATTCAATTTCTGCATCAAAATTCCGTGTGACTTCTTCGCCCTTATTAATGAATAGCCTTTTTCTGAAACAGAATCTGCAAAAACCTCCACAAACATCATTTACAAGAAGCAATGCGGTATCAGGATATTTATGTTGCAATCCTTTAGCTACAGTATAAGATTTCTCATTAGAAGCATCTTCAAAACCCCATTCTTCAAGTTCTTCTAATTGAGGAATAATAATTTTTTTTATAGGGTCATTTTCATCTTCCCAGTTAACCAATGATAAATAATACTCATTTGCTCTAAACTTATACTTTTCAGTAACTTTTTTTAAATTTTCAGTTTCAGATTTAGATAAATTATCAATTTTTTCTAAATTCGTTATATATTTAGAAAACATCAACCCACTCCTTTCAAGTTTATTTTTTTTGAAATCTCATTATAAAATATATTTAAGAAAACAGGATAAATCAAACAAAAAATAAAATAAAAAATGTTAATCATAATTCTAAAATGAAGGGTTTTTAAATCTATAAAGAAAAAAATATTGTTTAAAAAATTTATCATAAGATTGTAGGTAAAAATACTCCAAAATAAAATTATTAAAAATTTCATTTTTTTTGTTATAGTATAAAAAATAACTGGCGGAAATAAAAACAATGAAATTATTATTAAATGAGTATAAAAACCACTGAAAAAAATTAACATCAAAAAAACTGAAGAAAAAATTATTTTTTCCTTCAATGAATTTAAAAAATATAAAAATACTGGTATTAGCATTGGAATGACGTTAGGTCCTATTCTAAAAAATATAGAAATTAATATCAATAAATAAGCTATCGAAGATAAAAGAGCTATTTTAACTATAGAATTTTTTATCCGCAAAAACTTCCTCCACAACAACCACACATGGCATCTAAACAAACCATAGCCCCTATACATTTCAAACATTCTCCACACGCATCATCGTTAGTTCTATAATAGCCAGCTTTTAAATTTTCATTTTTTTCTGGATTATTTTTATTTTGTTCAAAAAGAGTTTTAAAATTTCCTTTTATTAATTCTTGTTCATTGTTATTTTCCATAAAAATATAAACCTCCAGTAAATTTTTAGCAGTTTGAGCAGTTTGGAAATAAAACTTGATAAATTTTATTTCTATGAAAAGTTAAAGAATAATCGAGTATTTTCTTTACGAAATCTTTATTGAAATCAGACAGTTCTATAAGTTTATTTGAGATGTCATTGGAACAGATATCATAAGTAAAAAGAATCCTTTTTTTAATTTCTTCATCTGAATTTTTTAGAGAATTTAAAGAAAAAGCTTTTTTTAACGCATTGAAATTATTTCTTTTTATATCTTTTTCAAAGTCATAAACAGAATCGGTTAAATAAACTAAAGTACCTGTTGTTATAGGTAAAGTTTCAGAGAATTCATCAAAAAAAAGTTTATAAATTATTTGCATGATTTTCTGACTCGGCTTTGCATATTCGTCAATATCTAATACTTCTTTTTCAATTTCACTTTGTTCAATAAGAAGTTTTTCAAAATCATTTAATAAAGATTTATCAAAAAATTTAAGAAGTTTTTTCTTTATTTTTGAAATTAAAAAAGAGGGAACAGGTTTTTTTTCAGTTTTATAATCAAACAATTTACCATAAATTACTAACATATTGAGATAAGAATACTTATCAGTATCAAAATCTAAGTTATATTTATATCTTGGTTTAAAACCGTTAACAGCGCATCTAAATTTATTATTTTCTGAAAAGGCATTTTTCATCATTGAAAATAAAACTATTTCTTTTATTATAGAAATTCTATAAATATTTCCAAAATTTTTTTTAAGAGAATGGCATAATCCGCAGTAGTAATAAGAATATTTTAAAGCTTCTTCTTCAGTAGCCTTAAAATTTAATCCTATGTATCCATACATTTATTATTGTACCTCAATTCTTTGAGTTTTAGAATGTTTTTGTCCATTGACATTTATTTCGAAAAATATTTCATAAAAACCGGTTCTATTTAATGGAACTTTCTTAATTTTAAAAATATCGAATACTTCCACATTTCCTTCAGAAGGCAAATAAGCTCTTAAAGGATCGTTTTTTTCATAATTAAAAATTATTTCATCATTCTCATATTTTACTCTAAATATTAAGTTAGTTATTTCTATTCCACGATTTATTTTTTTAGAGTTATTTAAATAGGAGGTATAATAAAGGTCTGAATTAATTTCAAATAAAGAAACCGTAAAATGAGTCAAAAACAAATCTTTAAAATCTTCGTCTTTTTCTTTTAATATATTAATATTAGTAATTATAGTTTTCTCTAGAGAATCGATGTTAAAAATAACATCGTAAGTTCCTGAAATTAATTTTTCTTCTAAAGGAATATTTAATAACTTTGATTCCATAGAATTAATTAAAACGCTTCCAAAATTAACCGATTGAGTAAAATAATTTTTCTTGTCTTTTTTTATAATTATTTCACCAGAAATATTTTTATTAAAACTGTTTTTTGATTGATTTGAAACAGTGAAAACAAATGTGGGTAATTCGTCTTCTAAAAAAAATTGATTTTCGGAATAGAAATTAATTCTTAAATCATGAGAATAATCAAAATTTTTTTCTAAAAAAATTTCTTTATCAAAGAAATTAAACTTTACTTGAATTTGATATTCCGAAGATTCAAGTTCTCTAATTTCTTTTTCACGAGTAATGTCAAAAAGAGGTATTTTTTGATATCCTATCAATTCAGTTTCAACGGAATCATTATAAATAAATTCGTAAATTTTTTCGTTATCTTTTAAATTAAATATTTTTACTGAAAAATTTGATATTTTTAAAGATTTTATAGAATTTGTAGTATTTTGAATTAATATTTCAAACTCTACTAAATCGGGATATTTAAAAGAATCTTCACATACTAAAGAAAAGCTCAAACCATCGATGAGTTTACTGTAAGATAAGTCAAATCTTGAAATTCTTGGTCCAAGGAAAATAAAAATTAAAGCAATCAAAGATACGAATATTAGTAAGAAACCAGTTACTTTAGAAACTCTTTTTAAAGTAGTTTTTTTGTATTCAATATTTTTTATTTTATCTCTTTCTTCCCATTCTTTAGGACTTTTAGAATGATAGGTCATAAATTCTCTCCTCAAAATGAATTTTTAATACCTTGGTATTCTTCATGAGTGATAATTTTTTCATCCAACATTTGTTTTAGTTTTTCGTTTGGAAAATGATAAAAATTAAATTTTTTAAAATCTATTTCTTTAATATAAACCGAATTAATTATTAAATTTTTAGCTTCATCAGTTAATTCAAAATATTCAAATATATTTGTAAAGTTATTTTTCCCAGAATAAAAACATTTTTCACACCCTTTTCCTAAACAAAAATTACATTTTAAGGGAATTAATCTTTGATTCAAAATCAAATCAACATTTTTAATTATTGTAGTTTCATTTATACCAAGGTCTTTTATTCTTTCAATGCATTTAAAAACATTTTTTGCATGAATTGTACCTAATATAGTGTGTCCAGTATTTGAAGACTCAAACAAAAGTTTTGCAAAATTATTTTCACGTATTTCTCCAACAACAATAACTTCCGGATCTTGTCTTAAAATATATTTTAATATATTACTTTTCTCATCATCTTCGCATTGAACTTGAATTACTCCATTGATTTTGTATTCAATAGGATTTTCAATAGAATGGACCTTATAATTGTTTTTAATTTTATTAATAATGTGAGCAAGAGAAGTTGTTTTGCCACTCGTTGTAGGCCCAGAGAAAAGAATCATTTTCGTTTTATTTTTTATTAAACTAAAAATTTTATTATAAAGATTTTCTTCAAAATTCACATTTACATTTTCGATATTTTCGAGTTTTCTTATAACACAACTAATACCATAAAAAGATTTTACAAAAGAAACTCGAAAATGAAAATTTTTATAAGAAAAAGAACCATCATTATTTTTAAAATCTTTAATTATATCTAGCCCACATTTTATAAGGATTTTATTTAAAAAAATTTCATATTCATAATGTGACCAAATTTCAAAATTTATTAAAGAATTTGAATATCTAAACTTTACAGAAATTTTATCTTTTTCTGGCTCAAAATGAAAATCTGTTATACTTTTCGTTTGAAATTTTTCTAAAATTAAATTTAGTTTATCCTTTGAAGAAACACAATAATTTTTTTCGTAAAGATTTTTTAAATTATTATTATTATTATTATTATTCATCTTCCTCTATTTCAGCTAAATATTTATTTAGCTTTGAAATTTCATCGGCGAGTATAGTTTTTCCAAATTGTCTGAATAAAGCAGGTTGCTCATATAATTCGGTATAATTATCTTCTCCGGGAAGTTTGTCATATCCTGAAGCTACTACAGTTACTTTTATTTCATCATCAGGCAAATCTATAATTGAAATCCCTGTTTTCAAATTCGCATCATCAATTGCATGAGATCTAAGAATTTCACTAATTATTTTTACATCTCCTGTGGTAGGATTTTTACCTGCAATATTTACTAAAGCAGCATTAGCATTTTTAACCTGATCTTCAAGTAATTTGCTATTTAAAGCGTTGTTTATAGCTGTTTCTGCTCTGTGTTCTCCTCTTGCAAAACCAATACCCAGCATAGCAGAACCTTTTATTTTTAAAACAGCTTCTACATCAGCAAAATCGACGTTAACCATTCCAGGTTTAGTTATCAAATCAGAGATTCCAGTGATTGCTTGATACAAAATCTCATCAGCTTTTTCAAAAGCTTCTGCAATAGGAATATCTTCTCCGCTATCTAAAAGTTTATCATTAGATATTTTTATTAACGAATCTACACATTGTTTTAATTTATGAAGACCATCTAAAGCGATTTTTTCTTTTGCAGAACCTTCAAAATGAAAAGGAGTTGTTACAATAGCTACAGTTAAAATTTTCATTTCCGTAGCTATACTTGCAATGATAGGAGCCGAACCTGTACCTGTACCGCCCCCAAGACCAGCAGTTATAAAAAGTAAATCTGTTCCTTCTAAATATTTTGCTATATCCTCTTTGCTCTCTATTGCTGATTGACGACCTTTTTCAGGATCTCCGCCAGCTCCAAGACCCCTTGTGAGTTTTTTGCCTATTTGAAGTTTAAACGGACTATCATTTATTTCTAAAACTTGAACATCGGTGTTAGCAGCTATTAGTGACACATCGTCTATTCCTTTTCTTACCATTCTTTGAATGGCATTATTTCCAGCACCTCCAACACCTATAACTTTTATTTTATATTTAGTTTTTTTTGAAAACAAAGAAGGATTTTCCATATCTTGATTTATTTCAAAAGGCATATTATTCGTCACCCCCGCTCAATTTCTTAAACCAATTTTTTATTATACTTTTCTTTTCGCCAGTATTCTTTGAAGAGGGTTCTGGAGAATTATCTTCTTCAAAATCAATTTTTTCATTTTCAGTTTCATTTATTTCTGTTAAATGCTTGTTTAAAACAGAAAAAACAGGAATAAATTCGGCATCATCTTTGAGATCTTCTGGGATTTTAAAAAAACTTTTATTTACCCAAATTCCTTTTCTGAAATTTTTCCCCATTAAATCTTTTATAGTACTTTCAATATTTTTTATATAAGAGCCGCCACCAGTATAAATTATACCACCTTGCAATGCACCCATTTCAAGAGTATTTTCATAACTTTTTTTAGATAATTCTCCATTCATCCTACTAATTATTTCTCTAATCCTTGCAAAAACAATTTTGTTAAGAAGATTCTGTGAAATAACAGATTTTCCGTTCCCTGAAATAGGAATAAAATCAACTCTTTTAGGTTTAGCATTAGTATCTCGTAAACAGACGGCTTCTTCGCTTAATAACCTATGAGCCTCTTTTTCTGTAGTCTTAATAACGTTTTGAATATCTTTTAAAACATATCTTATTCCATAAGGAAAAGCATAATACATTCTCGGTATACCATTTTTGAAAATCATTATTCTGCACATATGATAACCAAAATCAACAACAGTAAGACCTATATCTCTATCTGTAGCAGTTGTTATAGAATAAGAAGTACATAAAGTAGAATCATATAAAGTAATAGAATCAGCATCAAGTCTTTTTAATACATTAGCAAGAAGGGCGAAAGCATTTTCATCAACCCATACAACATTTAAAGAAGCACTTAAAGATTTTTGAGAATAAAAAGAAATAGGATTTCTTACAGTTTTATCATCTACAATAAACTTCATAAAATTAGAATCCAAAACTTCTTTTCCTTCATCTTCATATTTTTTTATAATACTATTTTTAATTTTTTTTAAGTCTAATACTTTGATTTCTTTTTTTTCAGGAGGTTCGACAGTTAAGCTATCTTGAGAAATATTCAAAGAATTAGTTGAATATCCAACTATTAGATCATAATTTTTAATTTTTTTTGAGCCACTGTTTTTTAGTTCGTTTAAAAGTTTGTTTATAGTACTTCTTACCAATTCTACATCCTGTATTTCGCCTTGGATAATTCCCTCTGTTTCAGTTTTAGCTTTTGATAAAAAAATATATTCCCCATTTTCTTCTTCGAACAAAGCTCCTTTAATCATGAAACTTCCGATATCAAGACTTATTATATAAGACTTGGCCATATATTCCCCCCCTAATTACTTTTTATTATCATATCTTTGATAATAAAATATTTTCCTTCATCTAAATTTTTCAAATCTTTTTCTCTTAGACTATACAGATCATTTTTATTAAAAAATTTCATTTCTATATCATTATAACAGAAAACTTTATTGTTTTTAAAATCAATTTTCAAAATATTAGAATTTAAAGAAATATTTTTTACAATATTTTTTTCTGTAATATCATTTTTATCAAAAACAACATTCAGTATACCAGGAGAGAATCTATCTAAAATCATTATCGGATAATCGTTATAATCAAAATAAATAAATCTATTTTTATATTCAATTGAATAAATATAATTAGAATTTAAATTTATTTCTAATAAATTTTGATTTGTTTTTTTAAAGGAAAAAAATATAGCAATTATCCCCAAAAAATATATAAATATTAACGATAATTTTGCGATAAAAAGCTTTAATTTCACTAAACATCTAATTCCTTAGCTTTATGAGCATTTTCTTCTATAAACATTCTTCTTAAAGAAGGATCATCTCCCATTAGTACATTTATTGTTTCATCAGTTAATTCTAAATCTTCAATGTGTATTTTAAAGAGTTTTCTGTTTTCTTTTGCCATTGTAGTTTCTCTCAATTGATCTGGATTCATTTCTCCTAAACCTTTATATCTTTGTATTTTCCATTTTTTATTAGCATATTCAAGTTTCATTTTTTCAAACTCATTTTCACTAAAAAGATAAAAATGTTTTCTGTCAACTTCAAATCTATAAAGAGGTGGTTGTGCAATAAAAACATGCCCCTCTTCTATAAGTTCACGCATATAACGATAAAACAAAGTCAAAAGAAGAGTTCTTATATGAGCTCCATCAACATCCGCATCGGTCATTATTATAATCTTACCATATCTTAGTTTCGATAAATTAAATTCTTCACCAAAACCCGTACCTAAAGCTGTAGATATATTTATAATCTGTTCACTTTTTAGCAGTTTTAAAAAATCTTTCTTTTCAACATTAATTATTTTTCCTCTCAATGGAAGAATAGCTTGAAAAAATCTATCTCTAGCTTGTTTAGCATTTCCACCTGCAGAAATTCCTTCAACTATAAATAATTCCGATTCTTTAGGATCGTTCAAAATACAATCTGAAAGAATTCCAGGAAGAGTACTATTTTCAAAGATAGATTTCTTTTTAATACCTTCTCTAGCTTTTTTCGCAGCAATTCTTTTTTTTGCAGCAAGTTGAATTCTTTCCATAATTTTTTTACATTCTTTTTGATGACTATCATAATATAAAGCAAGCTTTTCAGCTAGAACACTGTTAACAGCTTCTCTGGCATATTTTGTTCCAAGTTTACCTTTAGTTTGGCCTTCGAAAGTAGGGTTTGCCATTTTTATATGAATAATAGTTAATATACCTTCTCTGACATCTTCTCCGGTAAAATTTTCATCCTTTTCTTTTAAAATGTTATATTTTTTCGCATATTCATTAGATAATCTTGTTAAAGCTAATTTAAAACCACTTTCATGTTCTCCACCATCTATAGTTTTTATATTGTTAACAAATGAAATAATTTGGCTTTCGTCGGAATTAGTATAAGAAAAAATAAGCTCTACAGTCATTTCAGGTTCATCTTTTTTATAAATATATTCTCCTGATACGTAAACACTTTCAGAAATACTTGCTTTCTTTTTTCTTTTTAATTCAAAATCTAAAAATTCTTGAAGACCTCCTGAAAAGTGATAAGTAATGTCTTGTTCCCTTTTTTCATCAATAAATTTTATAGTTAAATTTGGGTTTAAAAAAGCCAATTCTCTCATTCTTGCTGAAATAGAATGAGCATCAACACTTATTTCTTCTTCTTCAAAAATTTCTTTATCTGGTTTGAATTTTATATACGTACCATTTTTATCAGTTTCTCCAATAACTTTCACAGGTTCTTCAGGAATACCTTTATGGTATTTTTGATAATAAATTTCATTATTTGTATAAACTTGAACTTCAAATTCTTCAGATAAAGCATTAACTACAGAAGCCCCAACACCATGAAGACCTCCACTAACTTTATAAGCTTTTTTGTCAAATTTTCCACCCGCATGTAAAACTGTTAAAACAACTTCTAAAGTACTTTTGCCTTGTTCGGGATGAATTCCAACTGGAATACCCCGACCATTATCTGTAACTTCAATAGAATCATCTTTATTTAATTTTAATTCTATATAATTACAATGACCATTTATATGTTCATCAATTGCGTTATCAATAATTTCATAAACCATATGATTCAGACCTGCGGTACTCGTTGAACCAATATACATTCCAGGTCTCATTCTTACAGGTTCTAACCCTTTTAAAACCTTTATTTCATCAGCTGAATAACTATTATTAACCATTTTTTTCACCTCTAATAACTCTTACTTCTTTTAATATCTCATCATCAAAGTAATCATTTATTTTTTTTATTAATAAATCTTTTTGAAAAAAAATTTCTTGCATAATTATATTATTTTCACATTCTATAACAATTAATTTTTCTTTTGAATTATAATCTTTAACATAAGTTTTTTTTAAAAAAAGTTCAGGGCATACTTTATCCCACTCTTCTCTTAAGTTAGATAAATTTAAAGCTTTTTTTAAAAAACCATTTTTTTTTGAAATTCTTTTTAAAACATCTCCAATAAATTCTTCCAGTTTCAAACACCTTCCCAATTTGTATGATCTTCCATAATAAATTCTTTCCAATTATCCATAAGTGCTTGACTAACTACTCCAGAAACGACAAAAGTAAAATCCGGGAAAATTCTTCTAACAGGAACAATACCTCTAGATGTATGAGTTAAAAAAACCTCATCACAAGATAATAACTCCCATAATTCTATATTATTTCTTTCTTCTATTTCAAGAGAAAGACTATTTGCAAGATTTATTACATTTTTTCTTGTTATTCCCGGAAGAACACCAGAAGAAATATGTGGGGTTATCAAAGTACCTCCAGTAACATAAAAAATATTAGAAAAAGTACATTCTGTTACATATCCAAAATCATTAAGAATTAAAGAATCGTAATAATAATCATATCTCTTGTGCACATATTTTGCCGAACCATTTAATGGAGATTTAACATAATAAGGGATAATAGGATTACTAGGTTTTCTTTCTCGAGCTATATTTATTATAACCCCATCTTCTATTAATTCCTGATTATCTATTATTTCTTCTACAAATAAATAAAAAGAGTTAATTTTTGATGTTGTAGGGGTAGAGTAAACTTTGAACCTATATTCTTCAAAATCATGAATTTTCTTAGCCTGATCAATTATAGAAAGAAAATATTCAAAATCAGGTATTTCTATTCCCATGAAATCTGAAGATTTTTTCATTCTTTTATAATGCTTTTTTAAGGCAAAAGGTATTTTATTATAAGTTCTAAAAACTTCATATACCGAATAACCTTTTACGAACCCCTCGTCATCAGCATTAATCAAAGGATACTCTACCCACTCTTTTCCGTTAAAAAACATCCGAAATCACTCCCTCATCTTCAACATTTTTTATTTTCACATTTAAAATATTATTGACATCATATACTCCATTTATTTTATGATATATATAGTATTGGTCATATCCGTAAGTAAAACCATTTTCAGTTTTTTCAGAAATAACTAAAGCATTTTTATTTATCATTTTATCTATATAACTATTTTTACTTTTATCAGAAAT
Source organism: uncultured Thermotogaceae bacterium (assembly GCA_964478535.1). Classification (GTDB taxonomy): domain Bacteria; phylum Thermotogota; class Thermotogae; order Petrotogales; family Petrotogaceae; genus CAYZNB01. The sequence goes on along the minus strand of CAYZNB010000006.1, from coordinate 22,918 downwards.
TTTAATTATTTTGTTTAATCTATCTTTTTTTAAATTTCCAGAAATTTGATCTTTAAATGTAGAAGCTTTTGTTCCAGGTCTTTTTGAATATCTAAAAACATGTATTTTTAAAAAATCATAATGTTTTAAAAAATCCATGATTTCTTCAAAATCCGAATCAGATTCTCCAGGAAACCCTACAATTAAATCAGCAGATAGAGATAAAAAATTATTTTTATCTCTTAACTTATTTATAGAAGATATTATAATATTTTTATCGTATTTTCTTCCCATATCTTTTAATATTTTATCAGATAAATGCTGTAAAGACAAATGAATATGTTTTTCAAATACGTTAGAATAAGCTAACATCTCTGAAACTTTATCAGTAAGGTTATCAGGATAAAGAGAAGTCAATCTTATTCTTATATTAATCGAATTAAAAATTTTATCTAATTGGGCCATTAAATATTCTAAAGATTCGCCGTGATCTTTGCCAAAAAGCCCTAAATTAATTCCAGTTAAAACAATTTCTTTATAACCATTTTTAACATATGATTGAATTAATTCAATCACTTTAAAAGTTTTAATACTTCTTAATACAGTACCTCTTGCAAAAATAACTTTACAAAAAGAACAAGCATTATTACAACCCTCTTGAATAGGTAAAAAAGCACGTGTTTTGTCTGAAATTATTTTTTGAGGGGTATAAATTTTTTCTTTTGAATTAAGCCAATAAGCTTTATTTACAAAAATACCTTTTTTTTCAATATAATCTAAAATATACTTTTTTTCAAGATTTCCTAAAACAAGATCGGAGCCCGCATTATGTAGAGCAAAAGAATCTACTTGAGAATAACAACCAACAGTTATTATTTTTTTGTTTATGTCCATTCTCTTAATTTTTCTTATAAATTGTCTTATTTTTCTTTCAGCTTCAGAAGTTACTGTACAAGAATTAATTAAATAATAATCTGATTTGCCTTGTTTTTCTTCAAAAACAATATCATAACCTGCTCTTAAAAGTTCTTCGCCAATTTTTTGAGTTTCAGCCTGATTCATTTTACAACCATAAGTAATTAGTGATATTTTTTGATTCATTTATTCCAAAAAATCTTCATTTAAAGTATTTGATAACAAACTTATTCTTTGAATATTTCCAATAAGTCTATTTTCTTCATTTACAACTGGAATAAACTTTAATCTATTCTTTATCATTATATCGGCAACATATAAAACAGTATCTTCAGGATGAACTTTTAAAGGAGCGGCTTCCATGAAATCTTTAACAGGTCTTTCAAGAATTCTATTTAACCCCGTAAAAAATTGATGGCTATCAGGTATAAAAGCACTTGTTTGCATAAGGCTTAAATAATCAGGAAGTGCGGCTTTAATTACTCCGCTTTCACTCAAATAACCCACTAAAGAATAATTGTTATCTACAACAGGTAATGCTGAAACATTATGTCTTTTACATATTTTAATAAAATAGTCGATACTTTCATCTGCAAGAATAGAAGTAAGATCTCTTTGCATAATATCTTTAGCTTTCATTTAATCACCTCAACTATAACTTTTCTATTTTAAATTTATTCATACATTCTTTTAATTCAAAATCTTTCCCAAAATTTTTTCCTATATAATGTGTTGACGCAATAGCAGAAGCCATACCGAATTTAGCAGCTTCAAAATAATCATAACCATTTTTTATAATATAATGTATTATTCCAGCAGTAAAAGCATCTCCAGTACCGTAAAGATTGGAAGAAAAAACTTCTTCTGTAGATGTAAACAGATGGATACTATCTTTAGTTATTATTATATCGCCAACAACATGATAACTCATTACAACAAGTCTTGCCCCTAAATCAACAATCTTTTTTCCAATATAAATATAATCATCTATAGATTCAATTCTAGAACCTAAAACCATATTATTCTTTCTAAAATCAGGTCTTACAATCATTGGGCAATTATTCATTATAGCTTCATCAAAATGAGGGCCATTTGCTTCCATGTAAGTACTTTTTCCCCTCTTTTTGGCATAAGAAAAAAGTTCGGAATAAGCATTTATAGGCACTCCTGGAGGAATGCTCCCAGAAATGAGAACATGATCTACAAGAGAAACAGTACTTTTATAACGTTTTATAAAATGTTTGTAATCTTCTTCTCTAATAAAAGGGCCTAAAGAATTTATTTCAGTAAGAACTTTTTTAGAAGGATCTACTATTTCAATATTTTCTCTAGTTTCATCGGTAGTAAAGACAAAATTCGTGGTAACGTTTTTAATATTTGAAAGTTTATCGTGAATAACACTTCCAATAAATCCTCCTAAAAACCCCATATTTATTGAATTAACACCGTAATCAGCGAGCATTAGAGAAACATTTATTCCTTTACCGCCAGGTTCCATTGTGGAATTTGAAGGATTGTTGATTCTATAAAAATTTCCAGTTTCAAAATCATCTACAATAAGTTCTCTATCAAGAGAAGGGTTTAATGTCAAACATAAAAGATCATAATCCATTCGGAGGATCCTCCTTAATATAGTTTTTTTAAAATTATACCACATCTAAAACAATATTTTGCAAAAATAAGAAAATAGTATCTTTATTTTTCTGTAAATATAAATAAAAAATGTGGCCGAAGCCACATTTTTTTATTTTTTGTCTATAGCTAACTTTTCTTCATTGTTAGAATATCTTCTCATTCTTGTTTCGTAATTATATAAACCTCTTTTTGAAGGGAATTTTTCAGAATAACCTTCATCAATCCATAATTTATCAGCGTGAACTTTCCATTCTTCAGCTAATGCATCTATTTGCGGAGCAAGATTTTCAATTATTTGTTCGCTACCAGTATGTTGAGGAATTGCATTAAATTTTTTCACCATTGATCTAAAAACTTTAGGGTTATCAATTATTGGACAAGGTCTAAATAAATTTTCGGAATATGGAACAGTTCTTTTGTAAGCTTCAAAAAATGGTGATTTTAAAATATCAATAATACGTTTTTCTCTTATATTATCTACAGCAAATTGTTGGAAAACACATGGTTCAACGTATCCTTTTGCATTAATATGTAAATATTTAGAACCTGCCGCAAGACATCCGTGAGTTAAAAAACCGTGATTCCAAAAATCAGCAACAAAAGAAAATTTTCCGCCTAACCTCAATTCTTCAGTTTTTCTAAACCTTTCTAATCTTTGATCAGCGGTTGGAACTAAGTCCATGCTTGCATCAGCCGCAACAGGCATAAATTGGAAAACCCAAGAATAGCTTACACCGTGTTCTTTTAGATAATCCCAAAATTCATCTTTAATAATTTCTTCATGATTTTTTCTAGTAGCAGTAACAGAAGCCCCGTAAACAACACCATATTTAGAAAGATTTTCCCAAGCAGTATGAATTTTGGCATATACACCTTCGCCTCTTCGCCAGTCAGTCATGGCGTCATCACCTTCAATTGAAATTGCCATTGTGGCGTTTCCTAATTCGGAAAGTTTTTTTGCAACTTCATCGGTAATAAGAGTTCCATTTGTATAAATCATGAAATAAGAATCATTAAATTTTTCCAAAACATCAAAAAGATGTGGATATACAAAAGGCTCTCCGCCAGTTAAGATGAAAAAATAAATACCTAAATCGTTGAATTGTTGAATAACATCAAAAATTTCTTCTTTAGAAAGCTGATATTTATGGCCGTAAAGAGCCGCATAACAACCAATACATTTAAGATTACAAGCATAAGTCGGGGAAATAACAGCGAGTTTCGGCATAACAATTTTATGTTCTTCCATTTTTTCCTGTCTAACTTTTTCACCTATTGCAAATTCATTTATTATGAGGTTGTTAATTATTTTTTCAACAACTTTAGGATTTGATTTTCTAAAAAGTTCAGACCAGTTTTGAAGCATAGGATCATTATTTTCGCAACCTATTGCTAGTTTTTTTAAACCGCTTTTTGCAGGTTCCTTTGCAAGTTTAGATAACATAGAAAATAATTTTCCAAGTTGTTCAACATCAGAATTTTTAACAACATTGGTGACTAATTTAGAAGCTTGAGCCATCAACATTTTTTTCATAGAATCCATTATTGCCATACTATACACCTCCATATATTTTTATTGTTAACTTAATTATACACAGTTTTGTTGTTTTTTCAAATTGGATAAGTTTTATCTAATTTGAAGGCAGTTCGAATTATTTTTTGTTTTAAAGCTTTGTTTAAAAGTTTTTCAGAAGATAAAAAAATTTTTTTAAAAAAAGTTTTTTCGTCATTAAAAAATTACATAAATTGTATAAAAAATTTACTATTTTAAATAAAAATTTTCTCACTCTATTGTTACGAGTGATATAACTTTTAAAAACGAAAATATTTACTCTTTTAAAATATATATTTAATTTAATTTATAATAAAAAAGCATTTTTTTTTAAAAACTTGAAAAAAATTTTTTTATGTTATATAATAAAAATAGATAAAAATATTATTATTTAGTATATTATAAGGAGGTTAAATTATGAGCAATAAAGAATATGTAGTTGGAATTGATTTAGGAACAACTAATTCAGCTATTTCATGGATGAAACCAGATGGAACAGTAGAAATTATACCTAACGCAGAAGGTAAAAGGACAACTCCTTCAATAGTAGCTTTTACTAAAGACGGGGATATTATAGTAGGAGAACCTGCAAAAAGACAAGCGGTTTTAAATTCTGAAAATACAGTTAGATCTATAAAAAGGCATATGGGTAGCGACTATAAAGTTAACATTATGGGGAAAGATTACACACCGCAACAAATTAGTGCGTATATTTTAAAGAAATTAGTTAAAGATGCTGAAGATTATTTAAACGGAAAAATTAAAAAAGCTGTTATTACATGTCCAGCATACTTCAATGATGCACAAAGGCAAGCGACGAAGGAAGCCGGAGAAATTGCTGGGTTAGAAGTGTTGAGAGTTATTAACGAACCTACAGCAGCTTCAATATCTTTTGGATTAGATAAATCTTCTGCAGGAGATAAACAAATTGTTGTATACGACTTGGGCGGTGGAACATTTGATGTTTCTTTACTTGAATTGGGTGATGATATTATAGAAGTAAAAGCGACTAACGGAAATAATCATCTTGGTGGAGATGATTTTGATGATAAGTTGATTGATTGGCTTGTAGATGAATTTAGAAATTCAACAAGTATTAATTTAAAGAATGATAAACAAGCTATGCAAAGATTGAAAGAAGCCGCAGAAACTGCAAAAATAGAGCTTTCTTCAAAATTTGAAACTGAAATTAATCTTCCTTTCATTACTGTTAATCAAGGGCAACCTGTTCATTTAGAAAAGAAATTAACAAGAACAAAATTTGAAGAAATTATCAGAACTCTTGTGGAATCTACAAGAGCACCTATAGAAAAAGCTATGCAAGATTCTGGTTTAAGAATAACTGAGATAGATGAAATACTTTTAGTTGGAGGATCTACAAGAACTCCGATGGTTCAAAAATTAGTTAAAGATTATTTTGGAAAAGACCCTAACAAAGGTGTTAATCCAGATGAAGCGGTTTCTTTAGGCGCGGCTGTTCAAGCAGCTATAATGAGTGGTAAAAGCGATAAAGATCTTGTACTTGTTGATGTAACTCCACTTTCTCTTGGAGTAGAAGTAATGGGAGGATTAGTTGAACATATTATAGAAAAAAATACAAAAATTCCTTCAAAAAAATCTAAAGTATTTACTACAGCCGTAGATTTTCAACCAGAAGTTGAAATTAGAATATTGCAAGGAGAAAGAACTTTAGCAAAAGACAATTTCTCACTTGGAAGTTTCAAATTAACAGGATTACCACCAGCACCAAGAGGAGTTCCGCAAATTGAAGTTACATTTGATATGGATTCAAACGGTATAGTAAATGTTTATGCAAAAGATTTAGGAACAGGCAAACAACAATCTATGGTAGTAACAGGAAGACAAAAACTAAGTCCTGAAGAAATACAGAGAATGATTAACGAAGCAAAAGAATTTGAAGAACAAGATAAAAGAAAAAGAGAAGAAATTGAGCTCAAAAACCAAGCAGATCAACTTTGCTATCAATTAGAAAAAATGATAAATGATAAAGAAACAGCAGATAAAATACCACAAGATGTTAAAAGTAATTTAGAACCTAAAATTGCAGATTTAAGACAAGCAATAGCTGAAGATAATATAGGTAAAATAAAAATACTCATGGACGAATTAAAAGAAGAAGCAATGAAAGTAGGTCAACATATGTATCAACCTGCTGAAGGAGAAGCACAAGCTCCAAATAATGAAGAAGTTCAGTATGAGGACAAATCAGAAGATAAATAATTATAATTCTTTTAAAACAGCTTCAATTTGATTGAAGCTGTTTTTATTTTTTTTAATTTTGTGATAAAATTATTTGATCGGGGTATTTTTAAGGAGATGATGCTATTAAAAATTTAAAAAAATATAAGTTTATAATTATAATTTATACAATATTTTTAATTATAAGTTTTTTTGGATACACAAAATTTTTAAATGGAATAAATATAAAAAATACTTCTAAAAAAATTGAAATTGCAGTTGAACTGCAAGATTGGTATTTAAAAACTTGTTATGAAAAAGTTGCATCTATTTCTCTTGATTTATATTCAGTTACTTCAATAAATGTTCTGGATACTTATTTAAAAAGATTTAGCGAACCTGAAAAAATACTATTTAATAATAAAATATTTGATCAAAACAGTGAGAACATTTCAAATTTTTTAAAATTTCATGATTTATATCGTAATTATTTGAACAGTATATTTGGAGAAACTAACTTAAAAGAAAACAAATATTATCTTTTAAATTTAACTAACGACATATTAATTCCTGTATTTGATATTCCTGCTAGCAGAGAAATTTTTTCCTCCATACTCAATAAATTGATGAATTCAGAAAAAAAATCTTTATCTTCTAACGTTTTTGAAGCAGATGAAAAAATATATTTTTATAAAGCTTCAAAAATATTTAGAAAATCTGGAACAGAAATTACTGATGAAGTCAGAGGATATATGATTTTTGAATTTAATATTTTACCAGATTTAGAATTTTATAATGAAAATGAAATAAAATTAGTTACTTATGAGTCTATTGTTAATAAAGATTTAATTTCTTTAAAAGATATTCCAATAAACAATAGTTTTAGCATTGCTCCTTATGGTAAAGATAAAGTATATATAACAAATTATAAATTTTCAGATATTGAGTTATATATTTTTTCTAAAATAGAAAAAGTAAATTATAAAATATTTTTTTATTTGACAATATTATCTCTTTTGTTAATTTTATTAACTATAATTATAATTAATAAAGAGAATAAAAGTAATATTTAAAAAGCTTTTTAGGAGAAAAAAATATTTTTTATAAGTTAAAATAAATAAAAAATAAAAAAAATAAAATTTTTAGTTGATAATTATTTTGTTTTTATGTTATAATTAATGTGATTAATATTTACAATAATTCTTAGGAGGGATATTCATGAAGTTAAAAGTAATGGTACTAGCTATTATTCTCAGCTTTTCTTTAGTTTTCGCATCACCTTTTCTTGATTGGGGTAGAGTATATCAAAAAGACGGTTCTCAACAAATTTATTATGTTACAGCGGGTTTCAATGGTATTTATCTTGTAGGTTCAACTTCTGATTCTCCTTACAATGAAAGTGTTCTTGCTATGAAAATTGATGAAGACGGAAACGTTCTTTATGAAAGAGTTTTAAATGAAAGCCCTTCTGATTGGGGAATTGGCGGATTTGAAACTTTTGATGATAATTTTATGGTAGTTGGAACAACAAAAGCAAGTGGAATGTTTTATGATTTTTATTTAGCAAAATTAGGTGCAGATGAATTTAGAAAACCAATAAAAAATTTTGGTACAGATAAAGCTACAGCTGCTATAGAATTTGTAGATGGATATTATATTTTAGGACACTCTACAGATCCTCAATCACTTAATTCAAGAGGAAGATTAATAAAAATAGATAAAGAAACTCACGAAATAATTTTAGATGCATGGCTTCCTAATTTTAAACCTGGAATTGATGTAAACCCATTAAGTATTGAATTAACAGCTGACGGTAATTTTATTATTGTAGGTACAATAATAAATTATTTCACAAGCGGTTCAGAATTTTATATGACAAAAGTTAATCTTAAAGGCGAAGAAATTTGGACAAAAGTATTTAATGGAAAAGATATGAATTATTCAAGAGGATTCCAAGTTGCAGAAGCAGAAGACGGTTATATAGCAGTAGGATTTACAGGAAGTTGGAAAAATGGTTGGTCGGATGTTTATTTAGTGAAATACGATTTTGATGGAAATCTTCTTTGGGAAAGAATTTTAGAAAATGATGGTTCGGATAGAGGATATTCAGTAAAAATTGCTAAAGATGGAAAAATTTATGTTGCAGGATACACAACAAGAGAAGGAAATAGAATGACTGTATTATATGAATTTGATCACAGAGGATTCTTATTAAATGAACATTTATTAGGTGGAACTGGATTAGACGTTATTTATTCAATGGATATTTGCAATGATGGAAATCTTTATCTTGCGGGCTTCACAACATCTAAAGAATATAATGTAGTAGAAAGAGATGTTATTGTATTAAAATATTCTTTTTAATTATAAATAAAAAAATGTTCCGGATTTCCGGAACATTTTTTTTAGGTGGAAAGCTGAAAATTGAACGGTTGAAAAGAAAGAATGTTTAAAACTTTTAATAAAAATGAATTAGTAAACGTTCGCAAGATCAAATTGTCTAAAAAAAATTTTGATCTGAGAAAAAAAGATAAAATTATCAAACTCTCTATGTTCTAATACACTATTTTTTAATGTCTACTGATAAACTTTATATCTTTAAAAGCTTTTTACATAAAACAAATAATTTGTTACTTTTATTGTATAGATTAAAAAAGAAGAAAATGATATAATCCCATTTGGGAGGTTGTTAACATGATAAAAGACTTTGAATACGATGTAATTGTTGTAGGCGCTGGTCATGCTGGAATAGAAGCGGCTGTTATATCAGCTAAAATGAATTGTAAGACATTATTATTAAATATTAATATAGATGAAGTTGCGTGGATGCCATGTAACCCATCAATTGGCGGGCCAGCTAAAGGAATAGTCACAAGAGAAATTGATGCTTTAGGGGGAATCCAAGCTAAAATTGCAGATAAAACAATGCTAAATGTAAGAATGCTAAATACGAGTAAAGGTATTGCAGTAAGAGCTTTAAGAGCTCAAATAGATAAATACGAATACTCGCGTGAAATGAAAAAAACACTTCAAAATACGGTAAATTTGGATTTAAGATACGGTATTGCAAAAGAATTGATTATTGAAGATAAAAAAGTAAAAGGTATTATTACTGAAATGGGAATAAAATATTTAGGTAAATCAGTAATATTAACTACAGGAACATATTTAAAAGGGAAAATTTTTGTTGGGCCAAGCTTTTTTGAGTCTGGAAGAATGGGTGAAATGGCTTCAAATAATTTAAGTGATTCTTTATTAAAAGCTGGGATTAACTTAGAAAGGTTTAAAACAGGAACATCCGCAAGAGTTTTAAAAAGATCTATTGATTTTTCAAAAATGGAAGCACAAGAAACCGCAGAAGAACCATTATCTTTTTCTTACTCTTCAGATGGAAAGATTTTAGATAAAGGATTTGAATGTTTTATTACAAGAACTAATCAGGAAACTCATAAAGTAATAAGAGATTATATAAAATTTTCTCCTTTATATGGTGATATAAAGCTAATTTCTTCAAAAGGTCCTAGATATTGTCCTTCAATTGAAGACAAAGTTATGAAATTCAATAAAGAGACTCATCAAATTTTTATAGAACCTGAATCTAGAAATTCAGAAGAATATTATATAAATGGTTTAAGCACAAGTTTACCGCTTGAAGCTCAAATGAAAATGTTAAAAACGATTTCGGGATTTGAAAACGTTGAAATTACAAGACCAGGATACGCTGTTGAATATGATTTCGTTCTTCCTAATCAATTAAAATATTCTCTTGAAAGTAAAAATATAGACGGTTTATTCTTTGCTGGCCAAATAAATGGCACAAGTGGATATGAAGAAGCTGCTGGGCAAGGATTAATAGCCGGAATAAATTCCGCTTTGAAGATTCAAAATAAATCTCCGTTTATTTTAAGTCGTTCAGAAGCATATTTGGGTATTTTAATCGATGATATAATTACTAAAGGGGTTGATGAACCTTATAGACTTTTAACTTCAAGAGCAGAATATAGATTGCTATTAAGAGATGATAACGCTGATTTAAGACTTTCAAAGTATGCTTATGATCTTGGAATAATTTCAAAAGAAGAATACGAAAGAGTTGAAATTATTCAAAATAATTTAAAAAATAATATAGATAGAATATCAAAATTAAAAGTTTCAAAAGAATTAGTGAATGAAGTTTTAGAAAAAAAGGGAAGTAGTGTAGTTTTAGGCGGAGTAAAATTAAAAGAAATTTTAAAAAGACCTGAAATATCCTACTCTGATGTAAAACATTTAGATCTTGTAAAAATAAATAATAAAAGAGATGTAGAACAATTGGAAATCTTTTTTAAATACGAAGGTTATTTTAAAAAGATGATTGAAGAAACCGAAAAATTATTTAAACTTGAAACCCAGAAAATACCAGAAGATTTAGATTATGATGCGATATTCAATATAGCATTTGAGGCAAGAGAAAAATTAAAAAAAATAAAACCTGAAACATTAGCACAAGCTATTAGAATTCCAGGAATAACTCCTTCTGATATAATAAATTTAGGTATTCATCTTAAATATATATAATAAAACTCCCTTTTTAGGGAGTTTTATTATTCAGAAACGGCGGCGGCTACTAAATCTGCTACACCTTTTTCAAAAGCTTTTGGAATAATATTTTCTTCAGATAAGTCTTCGTCTTTTATCATTGAAGCAATAGCATATGCAGCTTTAATTTTCATTTCATCAGTTATTTGTTTTCTTGATTTTAATGCCCCTTTAAAAATGCCTGGAAAGGCAAGAACATTATTGATTTGATTAGGAAAATCAGATCTTCCTGTAGCTATAATTTTTGCTCCTGCATTTTTTGCTATATCGGGCATTATTTCTGGAATAGGGTTTGCAAGTGCAAAAACAATGCTATTTTCATTCATAGTTTTTATCATTTCTGAATTTAAAATGTTTGGAGCTGATACTCCTATAAAAACATCAGAATCAACTAATGCATCTTTTAAATTTCCTTCAACATTTTCTGGATTGATTAATTTTGAAATTTCATTTTGAGCCCAGTTAATGTTATTATCACTTTTATTTAAAACACCATTTTTATCACATAGAATTATATTATTAATTCCAAAATTTATTAAAATCTTTGTTATAGCAATACCAGCTGAACCCGCCCCATTAATTACAACTTTCAACAATTTTTTTTCTTTTTTTATTATTTTTAAAGAATTAATAATACCGGCTAAAACTACAATAGCCGTACCATGTTGATCATCATGAAAAACTGGAATATCCATTTCTTTTTTTAATCTTTCTTCAATTTCAAAACATCTTGGGGCCGAAATATCTTCAAGATTAATACCTCCAAATGCAGGGGATATCAATTTGACCGTTTTAATAATTTCTTCGGTATCTTTAGTATCAAGACAAATAGGAATTGCGTTAACACCTGCAAATTCTTTAAAAAGCACACATTTTCCTTCCATCACCGGAAGTGATGCTTTTGCTCCGATATCTCCTAATCCTAAAACAGCAGTTCCATCAGTTACAACAGCTATAGTGTTAGATTTCATAGTATACTTGTATAAATTTTCTTCATCTTTAAAAATTTCTTTGCAAGGTTCTGCCACTCCTGGCGTGTAAGCAATTGCTAAATCTTTTGAATTGTTTACTTCAGCTTTTGATACAACTTCTATTTTACCTTTCCAAATTTCATGCATTTCTAAAGCTTTTTTTGCATATTCCATATTTTCACCACCATTTTATCATTTTCCATTACTATCAATCATAACATAAAGCGGAAAGTTTTTTACTACAAGTCTTTGAATAGATTCTGTTCCTAAATCTTCAAAAGCGATAGTTTCATAATTTAAAACTTTTTGTGATAAAGATGCTGCTGTGCCGCTGGGAGAAACAAAATATACTTTTTTATATTTTTTATTTAACGAGTTTACAAAATCGCTTCTTTCACCTTTTCCAATTGTCGCAGAAATGTCTAACTGATACATCATCTCAAGAAATGAATCCATTCTTTTGCTTGTTGTCGGACCAACAGCTCCTATAACTTGAAAATCAGGTTTTTTTGAAGGTCCTGCATAAAAAATAATTTTATCTTTAAAATTTAAAGGTAGTTCTTTATTTGATTCTAAAAATTCTTTAATTCTTTTATGTGCGGCATCTCTCATTACAATTAATTCTCCAGAATAATAAATAATATCTCCTTTTTTCAAATCATTAAAGTTCAATTTTAACACGCCCTTTTCTTGATAAATAACAATCAATAGAAATAGCTAAAGGCAAAGTGGCTATATGTGTAGAATATTCTTTTATATGAACATTATAAACTGAAATACCTTCTCCTAAAGCTTGAAAACCGATATTTAAGTTATTAAGTTCTTTAATGAGTTCCGTTTCAAGTTGAGCATAATTTTTATCAGGATTTCTAAAATTAAATTCTTCTGTTAAAGCTAATTTAGAAAGTATTAAAGCTTTGTCTGAAGTTCCTCCAATTCCAATGCCTACGTTTAAAGGTGGGCATCCTCTAACACCATTGTTTTTAATATGTTCTATTATAAATTTTTTTATATCGTTACTATCAACAGAAGGGTTGAACATATTTAATATCGATAAATTTTCACTTCCTCCGCCTTTTATCAAAAATCTTATTTCTATATATTTTTCATCATGAAAAAAATAGTGAATGATAGAAGGAGAATTGTTTTTCATATTTTTTCTTTCAAATAACGGTTCTTTAACCGTAGAATATCTGAAAGGATTTTTTTCATATGTTCTTATTACTGACTCATTTAATGCTTGGTTGAAATCAAAATCAATATTAATATTTTTTGGAAAAAAAACAAAAAATTCTACAATTCCCGTATCTTGACATAACGGTAATCCCTTTTTCTTAGAAATTAAAGTATTTTCTTTAAGTTCATTTGAAAAAACACCGTTATATTTTGCAATTTCTTTTTCAACATCCTTACATATAAAAACATTTGCTTTCATTAACTCCTCTGATAAAATATCAATTATTTTTTCTTTCAAGTTCTTTCCTCCTTAAAGTCTTTTCAGTTTATTTTACTATATAAAAAGAAATTAATCGTTTCAATTAAATAAATAAAAAAAGAAATTAAGCATTTCTCAAAACTTAAAACAACTTTTGATATTGCTCAACTATTGTTTTTATTTTTAAAATAGTTAATTAACAATTAAATCGTATAATAGAAATAAATTAATAAATAATTTATTTGGAGGCAAAATGAAAAAATACTTCCTATTCTTTTTTTGTTTTTTATCGTTAACATCAACTGTGTTTTTTTCAAGCTCTTATATATTTATAGACACGTTTCCTTCTATACATTTAGACAATAGAACCGTAGAATCAAATAACTTCACTAATGAAGATTTAAGATACTATAACAATCTTAATGATTTTATATCTTTCGGGATAAATTTTAAAAGAGATAATCACAATATAATTTTCAGATTAAATTTAAAAAAAGATCTTGGTAATTATTACAAATTTGATAATTTCACCAATTTTTTGCTTTATATTAACGATGGGAAATTAAAAATAAATTTTGATGCAAATTATCCAGATTTAGGATACTATGAATATAATGACCAAGAGACACTCATTTCTATAGGGAGAAGAAAATTAAAAAAAGGACCAGGCACATATGATTTTATATTATCAGATCAATCAACATATTTTGACCATATATACTTAAGCTCTGTATTTGAAGGTAATTCATTTAATTATGAATATAATTATTTTATGATTTCTTCAGAAAGAGAATCTTCAGGCGGATATAAAACATATGTAAATCATGAATTTTCAATAATAAAAGAAAATAGTTTTAAATTTTCATTTGGAGAACAAAATTTAATTTATGGAAGATTACCAGATTTACTTGATATTACTCCTTTTACATCTTTTCATAACATATATGCTTCAGGTTCAAATGTTATGATGTCAGTAAGTTTGGATGTTCTTCTTTTTGATGGAAATTTTAGAACTTACGGACAAATGGTTATGGATGATTTTAGACTAAATAGTGAATCACCAAATTCAAATCCAAATGCATTTGGGTGGTTTAAAGGGATTGAAATTCTTTTAATAAAAGAAGAATCATTTTTTGACAGTGAAAAATTTAGAAAACAAGATTATACATTGATTCAAGAAAATTTTTCATTTAAAAGCGGATTAAGATTAAGATATGAAAATTATTTTGCTTCAACTTTTTTGTATAATAGAAATGAAAAAATAGGTAAATTTATTAATCCGATAAAGACAAATACTTTTTATATGGGAAGGCCTGTTATTGATACTTATTATGGATTTCCATATGGACCAGACTCAAAATTAGATTTAATTGAATTAATCTATTCAAACAATAATCTAAAAAGCAAATTCAGATTTGAATATTTAAAAAAAGGAAGTTTTGGAATTGAAGGAGAATATAATAGAGATGTTTGGAAAGATATGGACTGGAAAGGGCCACAAGATCCTATAACAAAATATTATATATTATCTACTGAGAATCATTATTTACTTGATGAATCAAACATATTAAACTTTATTTGTTCAATTAGTTTTTCCGAAATATATGAAAGGCCAAAAATTTATTTTACTTTTGGATATGGAAGCAAATTTAAATTTTAAAAATAAAAAAAGAGGTCGAAATATTCGACCTCTTTTTTTATTTTACCGCATTCATTCCTTCTTTTATTGCTTGCATATTTAATTCAACGAGATGAGATTTTTTTCCAGATAATTTTGATTCTAAAGCTTTTTCAACAGCTTCTAAAGAAACCGCATTAGTAACTCCTAAATAAGCTCCAAGCATTACCATATTCTGTATTTTCACATTTCCTAATTTTTCAGCTATATCATTTGCGGGAACTTTAAAAACTTTTAAATCTGCTCTTGAAGGATCTCTTTCAACAACAGAAGAATTAATAATTAAAACTCCGCCTTCAGCAATTTCTTTTTCAAACTTTGTTAATGAAGGAAGATTAAAAACAACAACTTCATTAGGTCTATCAAGAACAGGAGAAGCAATATATTCGTCAGAAACTACTACTGTACAGTTTGCAGTTCCGCCTCTCATTTCAGGACCGTACGAAGGAAGCCAAGTTGTAAATTTGCTATCTTTCATTGCTGCATAAGATAAAACTTGACCAAAAAGCATAACACCTTGTCCGCCAAAACCTGAAGTAATTAATCCGTGATAACTCATTTGTCATCACCCACCTTGTCAACAAATATTCCCATAGGGTATTCAGGATACATTTTTTCTTTTAACCATTTCATAGATTCTACAGGATTTAATCCCCAGTTTGTAGGGCAAGTTGATAATACTTCAACCATTCCAAAACCAATATCATTAATTTGTGCTAAAAACGCTTTTTTGATAGCTTTTTTAGTTTTCATAACATCTTGTGGAGTATTTACACTTGTTCTTGCAAGATAAGCAACACCAGCTAATTCTTTAAACACTTCAGAAACATGTAAAGGATGACCTTCAGTTTTTGCTTTTCTTCCATAAGGCGAAGTACTTGTTTTCATATCAATTAAAGTAGTAGGAGCCATTTGACCGCCCGTCATACCGTAAATAGCATTATTAACAAAAATTGTAGTTATTCTTTCACCTCTATTAGCAGCGTGAATGATTTCAGCAGTACCAATAGCAGCCAAATCACCATCTCCCTGATAAGTAAACACTACATTCTCTGGACTACTTCTTTTCATACCGGTAGCAACCGCCGGAGCTCTTCCGTGAGCTGCAACTGTTCCATCTACTTCAAAAAACTCATAACCAAAAACAGAACATCCTACAGGGGCAACCATTAAAGTTTTTCCCTGAATATCTAATTCATCTATAACTTCAGCAACTATTCTATGTATAATTCCGTGATGACATCCTGGACAATAAGTAAACTCTTTTCCGCTTAAGGATTTTGGTCCTTTAAATTTTTCAACATAAGACATCAGCATAACCTCCTTAGACTAATTCCATTAATTTTGAGAAAATTTCTCCTGGTGTAGGAACAACTCCACCAGTTCTTCCATAAAATTCAACAGGAACTTTACCGTTTACTGAAAGTTTCACATCTTCTAACATTTGACCCGCACTCATTTCAACCGTAAAGAATAATTTAGCTTTTTCTGCATGGCTTCCAAGCTCTTCATAAGGATAAGGCCATAAAGTTATAGGTCTAAAAACTCCCGCTTTTATACCTTTTTCTCGAGCCATTTTTGCAACTGATTTTGCAATTCTTCCTATAGTTCCATAAGCAACTATAACAACATCAGCATCATCTAACATATATTCTTCATACATTTTTTCATTTTTTTCTATTTCTCTATATTTAGCTTGATATCTGTTATTCATTTCTTCAAGACCATAAGGATCAATATTAAAAGAAGTAACTCTGTGAGCAGGTCTTTCTTTATTTGAACCCTGTAAAGCCCAATCCGAATGTTTTTCTAAAGAATCTAAATCAACGTAATCAGGAAATTCAACCGGTTCCATCATTTGACCTAATAAACCATCAGCCATTATTAAAACAGGAGTTCTATATTTATCTGCAACTTCAAAAGATTTAACTGTTAATTCAACTGATTCTTGCAAAGATTCCGGTCCATATACGATTAGTTTGTAATCTCCATGTCCTCCGCCTTTAACCGCTTGAAAATAATCAGACTGGGCAGGTTGAATATCCCCTAAACCTGGTCCGCCTCTTGTTACGTTTACAAACACCGAAGGTAATTCAGCACCTGCAAGATATGACATTCCTTCTTGCATTAAGGAATAACCAGGAGAAGATGTTGAAGTCATAACTCTTTTTCCAGTACAAGATGCTCCATATACCATATTTACAGCCGAAACTTCACTTTCTGCCTGTAAAAATGTTTCATTCATATCACCATCTCCGAATCTTCTTGCCATATATTCAGTTAACTCACTTTGTGGAGTTATTGGATATCCAAAGTAATGTCTACATCCTGCTCTTATAGCCGCTTCTGCTATTGCTTCTGTTCCTTTTACCATAACTTTTTCAGACATATGTTTCACGCCTCCTTATTTTGCTAAAGTTTTTACTGTAATACAAACATCTGGACACATTTGATAACAAAAACCACACGCTATACAATCTTCTGGTTTTTGTACTTCTGAAGGATGATATCCTTTTTCATTAAATCCTTTAGAAAAATCTAAAACCTTTTTAGGACAAACTTGAATACACAAACCACAGCCTTTACATCTTTCTCTGTCAATTTCAACTAAATTTTTGTATTCCATAATAATCCTTGCCTCCTATTAGTCCCATATTTTTTTCATAAATCTTTTTATAGGGAATTTTAAAAACTTTGTTTCTATATTATCGGAAATTTCTTCTGAAATTACCGTGCATAAAATTGGAATATTTAAATCTTTAGAAACACTTTCAATAATCTTTTCACCTTTAGAAACAGTTTCTTGATCTGTTTCATCCATCAAATTCGAATTATTAATTAAATAAGTTATATTAACTCTTGCTTTTTGAGACAAAAGAATTAAATTTTCTTTTATTTTTTCTTCTGAATCAGTAAAAGGTCTTCTGATATTCACAACGAAACAAGTCGCTGTATCAACTGATTTAACAAAATTATTCAAAGAACTCATAACAATAGCCCCGAAGTCATTTCCTCCAACATCGAGAACAGTTTTATAATCAGGATTAGTAATAAAACCTCCGACTGATGGGTCAATAATGGGTAAATCGCCTTTCATATATCTTGCTGGAGGAGTTAAAACTTTAATCCCTTGATTAGATAAATAATCGAATTCATCACGTGTTCTAAAATAAGGACTTATAGTATCAATATCAGCTATTGCAACTTTTTCATAGTTTTCTTTCATTTTTAAAGAAGCATTTATAGCAATTTCTGTTTTTCCTGATCCAAACATTCCTATAAACGCATAAACTTTATGTTTTTCAAACATTTAAACACCTCAATAAACTTTGATTTCCTGTTCTCCTTTTAAAGCTCTTAAAGCAGATAATGCAAGAGCTTTTTCTTCATCTCCCCCTGCAAAAACATGTACAGGAGCAATAAACTCAACTCTTTCTTTAATCCAAGGCACTAAAAAATTATTATCATAAGCTATACCACCAGTTAAAGCTATTCCATCGACTTCAAAATTGAGTGCGGTAGCCATTTTACCTATCCATTTACTTATTTGCATAGCCATTGCCGAATAAACCACTTTTGCTTTTTCATTTCCTGATCGAATCATTTTTTGAACTTCTCTCGCATCAGTTGTACCTAAATAAGCAACTAACCCACCTTGCCCTTTAAGTAATTTTTTAATTTCAGACAAATCATATTTTCCAGAATAACATAACTGCATTAGTCCAGTCAAAGGTAGTGTGCCTGCTCTTTCAGGGGTGAAAGGCCCATCGCCATCAAGTGCATTGTTCACATCAACCACTTTTCCTTTTTTATGAGCACCTATTGAAATGCCTCCGCCCATATGAACAACTATTATATTTGATTCTTCATATTTTTTATTTAAATTTTCAGCAAGAGTTCTTGCAATTTGTTTTTGATTTAAAGCATGAAAAATTGATTTTCTTTCAAAATCAGCATGACCAGAAATTCTTGCAATATCTTCCAACTCATCTACAACAACAGGATCAGCAATAAAACTTTCGATATTAACTTCTTTTGCAAGTTCATTAGCTATTAATGCACCTAAATTTGAAGCATGTTCGCCATTTTTTGCTGATTTTAATACTTCGAGCATTTTTTCGTTAACTCTGTAAATCCCGCCTGGAATAGGGTCAAGTAAACCACCCCTACCTATTATAGCAGAAAAGCTATTTAAAGGATAACCATTTTTTGAAAGAAAGGTTTCAATTACTTCTTTTCTAAATTCATACTGATCGGTAATTTTCTCAAAATTTTTTATTTCATCATAATCATGTCTCACTGTTTCATTTAATATTTCTCTATCATCATCATAAACAGCAAGCTTTGTAGACGTTGAACCGGGATTAATAACTAAAATTTTAAACATTTTCAAACCACCTCTTAATTAAGCCAGTAAAACAGACAAAGCTATAGAGAAAAGTTTAGCTTCGTTTGAATCAGCTCTTGATGTTAATACTACAGGTTTTTTTCCACCAACGATTGAACTTGCAATTTTCGCATTTCCTAAAAATACCATAGACTTATAAAAAACATTTCCTGCTTCTATATCCGGCATAATAATTATATCAGCATCACCTGCAACATCACTAACTATACCTTTATGTTCAGCAGCCTCTTTAGATACAGCATTATCCATTGCAAAAGGTCCGTCAACTATACAACCTGTTATTTGGTTTCTTCTATTCATTTGAGTTAAAATTGCAGCATCCATAGTAGGAGGCATTTTAGGATTAACTTTTTCTAAAGCTGCTACAATAGCAACCTTAGGAGTTTTTACACCTAATTTATTAGCCATTAACACAGAATTATTTATACAATCAACTTTTTGTTCAAGAGAAGGATCTATAACCATTCCACCATCACTCATAATTAAAAGTTTATGATAAGCAGGAATTTCAAAAACACTCAAAAGATTCATAGTGCCTTTTTTTCTTAAACCATATTCTTCTTTTAAAAATACAGACAGCAATTCTCCTGTAGTACTATTTCCTTTCATTGGAAGATCGCATTCGCCATCAGAAATAGATTTTACAGCAGCTTTTATAGCAGACATTTTATCTTCAAAATTTCTAATTTCAAATATAGAAAGATCAACCTTTTCTTTTTCGGCGATAGTTTTTATTTTTTCTTCGTTTCCAAAAAGTATAGCTTCACAAACCCCAAGTTTGACAGCTTCTTCAATAGATTTTAATACAACATCATCTTCTGCAACAGCAACAGCAACTTTCTTTTTAGGAGAAATACTTCTTGCCATTTCAATCAAATCATGTAATTTTTGAGCATTCATTAATTAGCCTCCTTTTTCCAGTCTAAACAACTTCTTTCTTCATTTAAAACAGATAAAGCACCTGCGGATAAAGCTTCCATTTCGAAAGATCCTGGATAAACCATAACTAAACCTAATTTAGAAACTCTTTCTTTAATTTTATCAACAAAAATATCGCTATAAGCAATACCGCCAGTAATTAATATTGCATCAATATTCCCTTTTAAAACAGTAGCCATACCACCGATTTCTTTAGAAATCTTATATGTCATAGCATTGATAATAAGTTCCGCTTTTTCATCTTCGTTAATTTTAGCTAAAACATCTCTTAAATCGTTAGTGCCGAAATAACTTACAAGTCCACCAGTACCGACATATCTCTTTTTCATTTCTTTTGCAGAATATTTACCAGAAAAAGCTGTTTTAGCGATATCTCCCATAGGAAGTTCGCCTGATCTTTCTGGACTAAAAGGGCCTTCATCATTTGCATTATTTACATCTATCATTTTCCCTTTTTCTTGAGCACCAACTGAAATTCCCCCGCCAAGATGCACTATTACAAAATTACAGTCTTCGTAATTTTTTTCAAGTTCATTAGCAGCGGTTCTTGCGACCATTTTCATGTTAAGAGCGTGAAAAAGACTTTTTCTTTCAAGTTGAGGAATTCCTGAAATTCTTGATTCGGGAATAAATTCATCAACTGAAACTGGATCAGTTATGTATACAGGGACTTTATTTTCTGATAACTCCCAGCCTATAACAGCAGCTAAATTAGAAGCATGTTCAACAGGAGTTTCAAATCTTAAAAAATTTATCATATCTTCATTAACTTTATAAGTCCCGCTTTTTAAAGGAGGAAGAATCCCGCCTCTTGCAGCTATAGCAGATAAATCATCAATTGAAATTTCTAATTTTTTTATAAATTTTAATATTTCCTCTTTTCTAAAATCTATTTGATCCATAAGTTTTTCATATTTGTTCAAATGAGTTGATGAATGTTCTATATTTTCTGAAGCAACTAAATTATTATCCTCAAAAAGGGCGACTTTTGTAGAAGTCGACCCAGGATTTATAGTTAAAATTTTTTTCATATTAACCCCCTATATTTCTATGCCCTTTTCTTTTGCAAATCTTTCAATAGTCTTTCTCAATCTTTTTAAACCTACAACGAGTTGTTCTTCAGTAGGTAAACAGAAAGAAAGTCTCATTGTGTTATGATCTGGTTCATCTACATAAAAAGCAGCACCAGGAATATATAACACTTTTTCTTCTTTAGCCATTTCAAACATCTCAAGTGTGTGGAACCCTTTTGGAAGAATTAACCAAGTAAACAATCCGCCTTCTGGATAAACCCAGTCAATATCTTTAATATCGCCAAGATGTTCTTTCATTGCATTCATAAAAATATCTCTTTTATTTTTATATAAATCAATTGTAGGTTTAATTTCTTCCATTAAATCATTTTGTTCAATATATCTTGCCGCAATTCTTTGGGTTAGTGGCGGAGTACATAAATCAGCCGCTTGTTTTGTCATAGTAATTCTTCTTATTAAATATTCATCACCAACAATAAGACCTATTCTCAAACCTGGAGATAAAACTTTTGAAAATGTATTTAAAAGAATAGTTCTTTCAGGTGCAAAAGAATAAATAGAAGGAAGTTTTTCTCCTTCAAATCTTAATGCTCCGTAAGGATCATCTTCAACAATTATAAAATCATATTTTTCAGAAAGTTCAGCTAATTTTTTTCTTTTTTCAAGTTTCATTGTAACACCCGCAGGATTATGAAAATTTGAAACAGCGTAAACAAATTTAAATTTATCAATTTCGCCATTTTGTTTAAGTTTTTCAAGTTCAGTTTCTAAATAATCCATATCCATTCCATCTTTTAATAAAGGAACATTAATAAATCTAGGATTTCTTTGATCAAAAGCACTAGCGGCACCAAGATATATAGGTCTACTTGCAGCACAAATAGAATCTTCATCAAGAAAAGTCATTCCTACTAAATATAAAGCCTGTTGAGAACCTACAGAAATAACCATGTTATCATGTTTAAGGCCGTGAATATTTTCATATTTTTCAAGTAACTTTATGTACTGATCTTTTAGAAGGTTATCCCCTTCTGTTGAACCGTATTGTAAAGTGAATTTGTATTCGTTTGTTATAACATCGTGAGCAATTTTTGCTAGTTTATCTCTAGGGAAAGTTTCAGGATCAGGAACACCCCCACCAAATGAAATCATTTCCGGATCAGTAATTTTTAATAACTCTCTAATAATGCTTGATTTAATTCTTTTAGAAACATTTGAAAGCTTTTTTTCAAAATTCATAACGAAAAACCTCCTTAAATTTTTTATTCACTCCATTTAATTATAAACTGTTTTACAAAATATTCCTAAATCGGTTTTTGATATATATGGGGAATTATATCTGATTATTGAAGAATATAACTGATATGAAAAAAATTTCATGAAAAAGATTTCATTGTTTGGGAGAAACAAAAATTAAAAATAAAGATTCTATGAAATTTTTTGTAGGTCAGTGGAAAGTAGAAAGTAGGAAAGTTAGTCAGCAGAAAGTTGGTCAGGAAAAACGTTAAAACCAAATCCATATAATAATGAGGTAGTAAATATTGGATAAAATAAATCGCTCACAAGATCAAATTTTCTAAAAAACAAATTTCGCT
>CAYZNB010000005.1:0-38379 GCA_964478535.1 uncultured Thermotogaceae bacterium | reverse complement strand
TTTCCTGACCAACCGACCAACTGTCTACTGACCAACTTTAAAATCCATATTTACCGTCAAAGCATTATAATTAAAAAACTGTCAAAAGTATCATTTTAAATCTTTAAACGCTTACCCGTTTTTTGTTTTTCCTGACTAACTAAATATAATTTATTTTTAGTCTCGCTATTTTTTGATTATTGTATAATCTCTTTTCCTCTGTAATTTAACGCTTCGGAAATATGAGATATTTCTATGTTTTTACTTTCAAATGAATCTGCTATCGTTCTTGAAACTTTTAATATTCTATTTACCGATCTTGCAGTCATTTTAAAATTTAAAGCGGCATTTTTTAGAAATGATTCGGTTTTTAGATCAAGCGAAGTATATAATTTTATTTCTTTATTATTTAGTTTTCCATTTAGTTTTCCTTGTCGTTTTATTTGTATTTCTGAAGTTTTTAATATTCTTGATTTTATTGACTCAGAGCTTTCTCCCACTTCTTTTGAAAGCAACTCGTCGATTTTCACTCTTGGCATTTCTAATCTTAAATCAATTCTGTCAAGAATAGGGCCTGAAATTTTTTTATTATAATTTAATATTTGGTTTATATTACAAGTGCATTCTTTTTCTTTATCGCCGTAATAACCACAAGGACAAGGGTTTTGAGATGAAACGAGCATAAATTTTGCCGGATAATTTGCTACAGATTTTGATCTAGTGATTGTAACTTCACCATCTTCTAGTGGTTGTCTTAAAGCTTCAATAACATCTGATTTATATTCTGGAAATTCATCCATGAATAATACACCATTATGCGCAAGACTAATTTCACCAGGTTTTGGAGAACTTCCTCCTCCTATAATAGAGGCACTTGAAGCTGTGTGATGAGGACTTCTGAAAGGTCTTTTTCTTATGACTTTATTTATAAAACCTGCAATTGAATAAATTTTAGTGGATTCAATAATTTCTTCTTTTGTCATGTCAGGTAAAATTGTAGGTATTCTTTTTGCTATCATAGTTTTGCCCGATCCAGGAGAACCTCTTAATAAGATGTTGTGAAATCCACTTGCAGCTATTTCAACAGCTCTTTTAGCAAAATTTTGTCCTTTTATTTCAGAAAAATCTATGTCATGTTTATGTTCAAATATTTCTATTTTTTCTGGGTTGAATATACCTCTTTCTCCATTGCTTATTTTTTGAATGTCTTTTATATTTTTTATAGCATAAACATTTGAAGAATCAATAAAAAAACTTTCAGACACATTTCCATATGGTATTATAAATTTCGCATTTTCATTTTTTTCTTTTATTGCCATTAAATATAATGCAATTCCAATTATAGGTCTTACTTCACCGTCTAACCCTAATTCTCCAAAAAAGAAAAAATCAGGTTCAAGTTT
This sequence comes from uncultured Thermotogaceae bacterium, assembly GCA_964478535.1. Lineage (GTDB taxonomy): Bacteria > Thermotogota > Thermotogae > Petrotogales > Petrotogaceae > CAYZNB01. The sequence goes on along the minus strand of CAYZNB010000005.1, from coordinate 36,997 downwards.
TTTAATTTGCTTTGAAGCTTCGAGTAAAGCAACAGCTATCGGAAGATCAAAATGAGTGCCTTCTTTTTTTAATGAACTTGGACTTAAGTTTGCAACAACAGAACCATTTGGAAGATCAAATTCAGAGTTTCTTAAAGCGCTTAATACTCTTTTTTCACTTTCAAGTATTGAGGTATTTGGCATTCCGACAATTTTAAAAGATCTTAAAGTTGTTCTTGAATTTACATCTATCTCAACTATTATTTCTTCTACTGAATATCCATTAATTGCCCCTGTTTTTATTTTTGAATATTTCAAGATAAATCCCCCTTTTAAACGCCAAAAATTTTTACATTTTTTTCGTTTCTTTTGTTAGCCATCTTGTTAAAATAAAAATAATAAAAAATGCAATCACAGGTATAAAATAAGATAAAATTATTTTAAAATCTCCAATAACTCCCATAGAAGTAGATAAAATCATAGTTCCTATTCCAGTTGATCCAAATATAAGACCACTGAAAAGCCCAACCTCTCTTTTAGGAAGCATTCTGCTAGAATATTTTTGTAATATAGGAAAAATAGTAGATAAAAATATTCCTAAGAGTATAAAAAATATGAAATTTTTTGTTGTGATCAACATTATTATTGAGAATATAACGGATAATGAAGCTATACTTATTGTTTTTAAAGCACCAAGTTTTTTGTCTACAAAATCTGTTAAAATTCTTCCTATCGTATAAATAATCCAAAAAGCACTTAATAATAATGAAGAAAATTCTTTTGAATAATGAAATTCTTGTATAAATAAGTTACCACTCCAAGTTACTATGCCTATTTCACTACCTGCATACAACATAAATATTAATAATGGAATAAAAACTATTTTTTTTGTAATTATTTTAAAGGCTTCTTTTAATTTTATAGAATCATATTTTCTATTTTCTATAATGTTTGAAATTAATATATAAATTAATATTATAAAAAGCAAAAAAGCGTATACTGCATATAATATTTTATAACTCATTTCAAATTTAATAATTAATGAAACTAGTAAAGGAGAAATAATTCCACCAAAACCAAAAAAAGCATGAAAAAGCCCATAATTTTGATATTTTTCATCGAGATGAGAATAAATTGAAGACATTGACATAAATGCTGCCCCTGTTCCTGCTCCTATAAAAAAAGAACCTAAAATTAAAAACAAGAAAGAGTTAGCAAAAACAAAAAACATTGTTCCTGTTATTCCTAAAGATAAGGAAATAATCATGAAATTTTTTAACCCTGTATGAGCTATTAAAAATCCTCCTATGAAGTTTGCAGAAATAACTCCTGCTGTATTTAAAAATGGAATTAACGATGATACGGATAATGATAAATTAAATTGTTGTTGAAAGCTTGTCATAAGAGGGGCTAAAGCGTTTGCGTTCATTGAGAAAAAAAACATCGTTAAAAATATAAAGTTCCTTAAAAAATATTGACTTTTAGTTTGATTCATTTTTTTATCACGTCTCCTAAAATCGTTGTCAAAACTTCTATGCCTTCGTCTTTACCGCCTATTCCAAGGGTGTTTCCGCTTTTTCCTTTTATGTTTATTTGTTCAGAAGATATATCAAAAATTTCAGATATATTTTTTTTGATTTTTTCTGCTATGGGAGAAATTTTTATGCTGTTAGAAATTATTGTAGAATCAACATTATGAATTTTTATTTCATAATGTTGATTTAATAAACTTATTGTTTTTTTTAATAACAAAATGCTTGAAATATCTTTATTTTCAGGATTTTCAGGGAAAAGTTCACCTATTGATCCGTAACCACATAAACCTAGTAAAGCATCAATTATAGAGTGCGTATATACATCCGCATCCGAATGCCCAGAAAGTCCTATGCTGTTATTTGATATCTCAATACCGCCAAGTATAAGTTTTCGATTTTTTTCAAAAGGATGAACATCATATCCTAAACCTATTTTAATCATTTTTTACTCTTGTAGGCATTACTATGTACATATAGCTATTGTCTTCGACAGGTTTAATAACGGATGGATTTGATTCTCCTGAAATATTGAATTCAAATTCAGAAGTTTCTATTTTATCTACAGCTTCTTTTAAATAAGTGTGTGCATAAGCTATTGAAATATCCTCACCGTCTTTTTTTGCTGTTAAAAATTCTTTCGCTTCTCCCACATCTGGAGAGTTAGAAGTAATTATTATATCCTCTTCTTTTATTGACATTTTCATTTGTTTCGAAGCCCCTGAAGCAATTGATATTCTTTTTAGCATCCATAAAAATTCTTGGGTTTTTATTTTCATTTTTATTTTAAAAGCATTTGGAATAATTTGAGGATAATTTGGGAATTTGGCATCCACAACATTTAAAACAAGTTTTAAATCATCTTCTAAGAAATCGAATAAAACTCTTGAACCATCATAGTGAACATCTATTTTTGATGATTTTGCATTTTGAAGAACTATTTTCAATTCTTCCATGCTTTTTAAAGAAAGTAAAAATGAACTCATATCTGTTTGCCCCACATTAACTTCTGATAAAGCTAGTCTGTAACTATCTGAAGCAACAAGAGTTAAATAGCCTCCTTCTCTAAAATCCCAATAAACACCGTTAAGGTTTCTTGAAATTTGATCAGAATCTTTAAGTGCACAGAAAATAACTTTTTCTATCATTCTTAGAATAGTATTTTTTTCTAAAGTTATAGATGTTCCTATGACGCTTGGTATGACATTAGGGTATTCTTCTGCATCCATTGTAGGTAGTCTAAAATTAGTATGAGAAGCATTAATTCTTAACGTTCCATCATATGTTATATCTAGTATATCTTCTGATAAACTTTGGAGCATTTCAGAAAGAGTTTTTTGGTCTGCAACATAAGCGTATTCATCATCTGTTTTACTGTTTAAATTTATTTTTTTATGAAAACCTGTTTGGAGATCAGTTGCATAGATATTTAATATATTTTCCTTTACGTGTATTTTTATACCTGAAAGAACAGGGTTTGTTGTTTTTCTTGCAACAGCATTTGAAGCCATCATTATTCCATTGTTGAATGCTTTTCTATCAATTTGCATAGTGTAAGTTTTTGGTGTTTCTTCTAAAGGTTCATTTGAAGTGTTTTCTAAAATTTCATCAAAATTTTCCATTGTTTTCCCCTCCTAATTTCTTCTTTAATTATATTTTACCTTAAAACTTATAAAATATCAAATGATTGAGAACAAAAAATATATTTTTAGAGATTTTCATGGTATAATTGTATAAATTAAAATAAAAAGAGGTGGCTTGAGTGAAGAAAATTTTAATTTTATTTTTGTTAATTTTTTCTATCAGTTTTTTTTCAACTGATATTATAGTTTCTCAACATACCAATTCAAATAATCATGATGTTTTTTCAAATAAATTTAATCCTGAAATAGCTTTGATATCAAATAACACAATAAAAATTTTAAATACTAATAATGGAGATTTTATCAATTATTATGAAACGACATCTAATCCAGTAAAAGTTTTGTGGATGGATGAAGAAAAATATTTTGTTTCTGGTAATGTTGATGGAACGATCGAAGTTTTTTTAAAAGATTCTGCGCTTTTTAATTTTAAAATAAGATTGTCACAGGAATCTATATTAGATATGGCTTCTTTTGATAAAAATATAATTTTTTCTTCTTCGGATAAAAGAGTTTATATTTATGATGTTTCAAAAAGAAAATTATTATTTTCAAAAAATTTTTCAAACACTGTAAATTCGGTAGGTATTTTTGATGAAAAAATTGCTTTTGTAGGAGATTCCGCTGGGTTTTTACATAAAATAAATTATGAAGAAAATGAAGTTAACAGTATAAAAGTTTCTAGTACAACTATAAGGAATATATTTTTTATGGACGGAAAAATATTTGTCTTTAGCTTTGATGGAAAAATTAATATTTATGATAAAAATTTTAATCTTTTAATTAATAAATCTTTGCATTTGCCGGTTTTAAAAGCCGAGATTTCTCAAGATAACAAATATATAGCTGTTTTATATTCGAATAATACTTTAGAAATTATTAATTCAAAGAATTTTTATACTTTGAATTTATTTGATGGAGAATCCTTAAATATTAATAGTATATCTTGGTCTTCTGAAAATAAAGAGGAAATTTTTATTGTAGATAAATTTGATGTTTATAAAAAAGGTGTTTTTGAAAATGAAATAATTCCTGTCCATATTAATAAAGGTCTTCAAATTAATAAAATATTTTGGTTAGATGATTATATAATATATTCTGAGGGTATGAATAACATATCTTATATGAATACAAAAACAGGTAATATAGAAATAACTATAAATTTAAAACAAGATTTTAGCGATTTTGATATTGATTCTAAAAATAGTAGGGTAGTTGTTTCAGATAGTTCTGGAAATATAAGTATTTTCGAGTTGTTTTCTGGAAGGTTGCTGAAAAAAATAAGAGTAACAAATTCAAGATTGACTAAAATTAAGCTGAATCCAGCTTTTGATTATGTAGTAACAGGTGGTTGGGATAATATTCTCTATCTTTATTCATATCCGGATTTAAAATTAGTTAATAAAATAGAAAAGATTCATAATAACTGGATAAAAGATATTGATTTTAATAATAGTGGTGATAAACTAGCGGTAAGTAGTCTTGACAAAAAAGTTGTAATATATTCTAATTTTCCTGATATAAATGAAAGAAACACGTTGATTTTAAGTGATTTCAGATATAATATATGGTCTTTAGACTGGGCTAATAATTCGGATCTTCTGGCTTTAGGAGGCTTTGAAGGGGTTTTAGAGGTTTGGGACGTTCAGTTTAGAAGTAGATATGCTCGTTCGGGTTTTATAACCGGACCTATAAATAAGATACAGTGGAGTTCAAACGATAAAAATATTTTAATGGGGTCGGAAGATAAAAATATTTATTTATGGAGTACTGAAAAACTTCAGCTTCTAAATGTTTTTTCAAATCCGGTTAGCCATGTCAAAGATGTTCAATGGAATAAAGGCGGAAGATTTTTTGCGGCAATTGGAGGAGAAAATAATATTAGAATATGGGATATAAATAGTAATAAATCAATAGCGAATGTAATTTTATTTGATGATGAAAAATACGTATCATTTAAGTTTACAGGGGAGTACGTAACTAACGTAAGAAATGCAGATGAAAATAAATATTTTTATAAATATAACCCCACACCATTTTTTGAAACTATAAAATTTCAAAAAGTTGAAAGTTTGAATCTAAGAAATACTATAAAACCAGAAATTCTTACTCCAGATATTTTTGTTTTTAATCTAGATAATCCTGTATTGAATATAAGTATTTTTGGTAATAATCTTATAAATACAGTTAGAATAGGTTCAGATAATTACAATATGAGTGATACAACCTTTTCTATTGATTATAAAATAAATATCGAAAAACTTGAAAGTCGGGAATTAAAAATTTTAGCTTATGATGATGCGGGAAATTTATCTGAAAAAAGCGTAGAAATAATATTAAATAACATAATACTTTATGTAATAACAAATCAAGCATTTGTAAAAGATGCTCAAGGAAATATAATAGGTGTTTTAACAAGAGGAACAACTGTAGAATTATATGATATAGAAAAAAATTTTTACGTGATAAATTATAATGGTTTGAAAGGGTATGTAGAAAAAGCATATATGATTATACAATAAAAAACACGCATAAATGCGTGTTTTTTATAAATAAGGATATAAAATTGATAATTTTGAAACGTTAGTCAACACTCTTTTTGCGTATAATTCATTACCACCACCATTGTACCAACCAATGGCACTAAATAAATTGTAATTATGATTGTTTAATAGATGTTTTAAATAAGCGCTTCCAACTAAAATATTAAATTTAGCATCATTAAACAATTTTACATAAACTTTATCTTCGGATAATTTTCCATAACCTAAAGAATAAAAAGTGGTTTCAAATATATTTACAATATAAACAGCGGTAGAAGGTCTTATCTGCATATAACCAACTTCGCCTAAAGAGCCAATTAAATTTCTGAAAGTAGTTTCTGTATCTATAATTGCCGTTATTAAGACGGGAGAAATCTCAAAAATTTCTGAGGATAAAAAAATAGCTTCGATTAAGTCATTTAACCTATCTGTAGGTAAGTTTTTCCCTGTTGAAATAGAATATTGCGAATTTATATAATCGCTTATGAATGTTTTTTCTTTGATATTTCTTTTTTGATTATATAATGTTCCTGAGATAAGGCTTTGTGTTGAGAAAACGTTTATCCAAGCTAAGAAAAAAAATAAGGTTAAAAACAATTTTTTATCCAAAAAAATCCCGCCTCTTATTCTAATATTTTGAAATTAATACCGAATAGCCATCTAAATAAATATCTTTATTTTTTATAGAAAAATTTCCGAAAATAATAGGGTTTTCAATATTTTTATTGTTAATTTTAATAGAGGTATTTTTAAAGTTATAATAGACAATAAATCCGGATATTTCGTTAAATATCTTTAATTTTACCATGTTTTTTGAATATTCCAAAATTTTTATTTTTGCATTTGATAAAAAAGGATTTTCTTTTCTGAAAGCGATTAAAGAACGTAAAAAGTTAAAATTAGAATTTTCATCTTTAAATTGTTTCTCAATTGCAACCCCGCTGTAAGGATCGTTGAATTTGTATCCTTTCCATTCCGTTTGTCCAACTCCAAATCCTATATCATACCAATGAATAGGCTCTTGGCAATCTTCAGTATAATTAACGCTTTGAACAATACCTTTCATCCCAAGTTCTTCTCCATAAAAAATAAAAGGTATTCCTGGTAGTGTAAATAATAAAGATAAAGCGAATCTATATTTTTTCTCGTTATCAGACAATTCGCTTATGAGTCTTGTCATGTCATGATTTGTTAAAAAATTTCCTGATTTTGTTTTTATTTCAGCTGTTTCATCTATATAATCTGACATACATGATTCAATTCCATCAACAAAGTTTTTAGTATCTTCTTTTTTCACAGAGTTTTTTAAAATGTAAGAAAACGGAAAATTGAATCCTATTTCAAATACTCCGTCATATTTTTTAACTATATCTGAATCATCCCAGACTTCGCTTATGATAATAGCATCTTTTTTAATACTTTTTATATGAGTAAGCATTTCGTTCCAAAATTCGATATTTTTATCATGTTGATATTTAAAAACCATTTTTTTCTCATCATAATCAAAAACATGTTTAGCAGCGTCAAGTCTAAAACCATCAAAACCTATTTCAAGCCATTTTTCAAAAACTTTTTTCATTTCTTTCCATAAGTCCTTTGAATTATAATTTAAATCTGGAGAACCTGGACCAAATAATCCATAAAAATATTTGTCACCAATTTTATGCCAAATCTTATCTCCGCCCCAATGTCTTTTTTCGTCTAAATCAGTTTTTTCATTTGACCATAAAAACCAATCATAATAAGGTTTTTCATTTTTAAGAGCTTTTTGAAACCAAACAGAATTTACGGCACAATGATTTACAGGAAGATCTAAAACAAATTTTAATCCTTTTTTATGGCCCTCTTCTAGGAGTTTTTTTAAATCATTTAAATTTCCATATAAAGGATTTGTCTCATAAAAATCTGAAATTGTATATCCGTGAAAAGCGGGAGATTTTAACACTGGTAAAAACCATATACAGTCAACACCAAGATCTACAAAATAATCTAATTTTTCCTGAAGACCTTTAAAATCACCTATACCATCTCCGTTACTGTCGTAAAAAGATCTTAAATAGAGTTCGTAAAAAATCATAAAAAATACCTCCTTATCTGTTATAATATTAAATAAAAGCGGGGTGATATTATAAAAAAAACTATTTTTTTGCAATTAAATATGTTAGCAATAGCTATAATATTTATTATAACTTTTATTTTATATTTTTTTTCAGCTTTTTTTTTCAATTCTAGTGAAGTAAAAAATTTTGAATACGAAACAAAACTATTGAATTCTAACGTGAGTTTAAAATTAGAATCATTAATTAATAAATATATCGACGAATCAATAAAAATGGGTTTTAACATAGGGCCAGTCAATTATTTTAATTTAAGATATTCAGAATCTTTTTTTTCGGATTCTTCAAGAGATATATCCATACTCTTCGAACATTCGGAGTTAAAAAATGAATTAAAAGTAGCTGTTAGAAATAATAATTTTCTGTATGAATTAAATTTTGATTTAAACATGCTATTTAAAGAATTGGAAGAAGATCTTAATATAATAAATGACTTTGTTTTTATAGATAATAATGGTAATTTTATTTATGGTAACTTAGAATTATATAACTTATTAAAAAATTCAAAACTTTCTTTTGAAAAGACTGTGGATAGATTTAAAAAAGGAATGATTTTTAATTCGCGATTTAGAGAATATGGGATATATTTTTTTTATTATAAAGAAAACGAAGTTAATCAATATTTAAGATCCAACTATTACTTTTTTATAGGGATAATAATCATTTCTGTTTTTACTTCGTCAGTGTTATTGTTTTTTTATTCTTATTATCTTAAAAATCAAATTTCAAAACCTATTATTTCAATTATAAAACAAATCGTTGTAAAAGAGAAATTAGAGTATAAAAGTTCTCAAATAGAAGATTTTGAATATTTTTTTAAAGATTTAAGAAAAACTATAGAAAGAAAATTAGAAGAACAAGATATTGTTATAAATGTATATAAAAATACTGAAAAATTTTATGAAAATATGAGTGAAATGAATCTTATTCTATTAAAAATAATAGAAAAAATAAAAATATCTATAGATGATCAAAATGACCAAAAATCCTTTTTTAAAATAAAAGAAGATTTAAAAATAAAAATATTAGAAAGCGGTTTGGATAATGAAATTTATGTTTCTTTATTAAATGATTTAGAAGAAATAATAGAAAAAATAAACCTTGCAAAAAATAAATGTAACGAAACAAAAAAAGATTAATTAATTTTTTTTTAAGAAATGAAATAAAATATTTATTTTGATGTTCATTCCCTTAAACCCTTTTTAGTCATTTTCTGTTATCATGTTTATATTATTATTAATATTATAAGAAAGTGGTGATACTTTGATATATATTCTATTAATTATTATTTTGGGTATTATGATATCTTCTTTTTTTTATTTTACAAAAAAGCTGAGTTATTATAAAGAAAAATTAGATTTATTAACAGCAAAAAGTATTGAAACTGAAATTGAAAAAATAGAAGAAAAAAATTCTAACGAAGAATCAGAGTATTTAACTTCAGGAGAAAAAAGGGTTTATAATTTATTTACAAGAAAACTTATAATGATATCTCAAAAAATTGATGAGTCTAATGACAGTCATATATTTAGAGTAGGAGAAATGTCTGCTTTTTTGGCAGAAAAAATGGGTAAAGAAAACAATTTTGTTAAAGACATTAAAGAATTTGCACCGCTTCATGATATAGGTAAAATTTTTGTGCATAGCGCCACTTTAAATAAAAATGATAAGTTAACCCCTGAAGAATTTGAAGAAATAAAAAAACACACTTCCCATGCTACACTTATATTGGACGATAAATATTTTGAAATGGCACGAAATATAGCCTTATATCATCATGAAAAATATGATGGCACGGGTTATCCTTTTAAACTTAAAGGGGAAGAGATTCCGATTGAAGCACAAATTGTAAGCATTATAGATGTTTATGATGCTCTTAGAAGCAGAAGAAGTTATAAACGACCAGTTTCTCATGAAGATGCTTTAAGAATAATAACTAAAGGAGATGGTTATACAAAACCAAATCATTTTTCTCCAGAAGTATTGAAAATCTTTAATAAACATTCGGATGAAATAGGTATGCTTTATTATAAAATTACTAAGAAAAATATAGTTTAGTAATTTTTTTAGAATTTCTCGGTAACGTTTCCGTTTTTTTGTGATATAATTAATTAATTTTATAATAAGGGGGAATCTTATGAAAAACAAACTACCTTTTTCAAAACAGATAGCTTTTGCTATCGGACAACTTGGTTGGTCTATAAATATGGGATTAGTCAACTCATACCTCGTGTATTTTTATTCACCTCCTGAAGGGGAAGGGTTAACTTACAGAATACCTCAAATAGCTATTTTAGGCGTTTTTACAGTTATAGGTTTAATTACTATGGCGGGAAGGCTTATGGATGCTGTAACCGATCCTCTTGTAGCTTCTTTAAGTGATCGTCATAAATCGCCAAAAGGAAGGCGAATTCCATTTTTAGCAAAATCAGCAATTCCTTTATCTATTCTAACTTTGATGTTGTTTTTTAATCCGGTAGATGGAATTAGTGCTTTTAACATTATTTGGCTTGCAGTAATTTTATTAACTTTTTATATTGTGTATACTCTTTATGTGACTCCTTATATGGCCTTAATACCAGAATTAGGAAAAACTCCAGATGAACGTTTAAATATAGCTACTCAAATTTCGGTAACTTTTTTTATTGGAACAGCTTTAGCTTCTCAAGCACCTTTGATTTGGAATGCTTTTGAATCATTAGGAATGGAGAAAATTTTTGCAATAAGACTTACTATCGGTATTCTTGTTTCAATGTCAGCAATATTTATGTTAGTTCCTGTTTTTGCAATAGAAGAAAAAAAATATTGTGAAGCAACTCCTTCTGAAATACCTTTGTTAAAATCATTGAAATCTGCATTTAATGATAGAGAATTTTTAGTTTTTGCTATTTCAGATTTATCTTATTTTTTATCTTTAACTATGCTTCAAACAGGTTTAATGTATTATGTGACAGTTCTTCTTGAGCTTGGAGAAGCTTTTTACTCGCAGCTTTTTATTATAATGATGGTAGGTTCTTTCGCATTTTATCCTTTTGTAAATTTAATGGCAAAAAAAATAGGAAAGAAAAAAGTTTTATCATTAGGATTCATTGTTTTTGTACTCAATTTTGCTTTAGTATTTTTTCTTGGAAAAGAAATTATTCCTTTAAGTGGAAGAATGCAGGGATATATTATTGCAGCAATTGCGGCATTTCCTTTGGCAGCTTTTGGGATTCTTCAGAATGCTATATTATCAGATATTGCTGAATATGATGCGGTTATTAATCATAATAGAAAAGAGGGGATTTATTTCGGGGCAAGAACTTTTATGTCAAAAATGGGTCAAATGCTTTCTATGTTAATTTTTACTTGGCTTCTTACATTTGGAAAAGATACTGGTAATGATTTAGGGATTAGATTAACAGGACCTGTAAGTGCCTTTTTTTGCTTTTTAGGTTTAGTATTCTTTTTAATGTATAATGAAAAAAAGATTTTATCAATTTATAAAAAATAAAACGGGATTCCCCGTTTTATTTTTTATCTTTTGCTTTGTCTATTAAAGGTCTTTTTCCTTTTTTCCTCTTTCTAAAAGCTTCTATAATTATTTCGGCTTCTTCAAATGGTGCGGTTACAAAAGAAAAAGCTTCAAATATTCTTATATCTCTTATTTTCTTTTGATCTACTTTAGATTCTTTTTCTATATATTCTGCTAGTTTTTTAGGTCCAGAATAACCATCATTTCTTCCTAAAGCGACGAATAGTCTTGTAGTGCCTTTTGTATCAACTTTAACTTCTTTAATTTCTGCATAATTTTTTTGAAGTAATTCTTCTCCGTAAGAACTTTTTAAAAGTGCTGCTATAACATTTGAAGCATCTTCGTGATCTATAAGTTCTTTTGCAAGATTTAAATAATCATGAAATTCTTCTTTGTGAATGATATCAAAAATTTCATCTTTTATTCTTGACTTTTTTACATTAATAATTTCTTGTACTTCGGGTAATTTCTGTTTTTTTATTTCTGTTTTTGCAAATCTTTTTATAAATACTAGACTTCTATATTCTGAAGGAGTTACAAATGTAATTGCAGTTCCTTCGCTTCCGGCTCTTCCAGTTCTTCCTATTCTATGAACATAAGCTTCTGGATTTTGCGGAATAGAATAATTTATTACGTGACTTAAGTTAACTATATCAATTCCTCTTGCGGCAACATCAGTTGCAATTAAAACATTAATAGTTTTGCTTTTAAATTTTTTCAAAATACGTTCTCTTTGGAATTGAGAAATATCTCCATGAAGTGCTTCCGCATCATATCCTCTATCCATAAGTTTATTTGAAATTATATCAACATCATTTTTTGTTCTGCAAAAAACTAAACCATAAAAATCTTTTTCGGAATCAATAATTCTACATAAAGCCTCAAGTTTATCATCAGGATTAACTTCAAAATATATTTGTTCGGTTAGAGAAGTTGTTAAATCTTCTTTTTGAATTTTAATTATAGTAGCATCTTTCATATATCTTTTTGTTAAAGACAGTATTTTCTGAGGCATTGTTGCTGAAAATAACATCATTGTTTTACTTGTTGGTGTAGATTTTAAGATTTCTTCGACTTCTTCAATAAATCCCATATTTAACATTTCGTCAGCTTCATCAAGAATAAAATATTCTATATTTTCTAATTTTAACGTGCCTCTATTAATATGATCAATAACTCTTCCAGGCGTTCCTACAACTATATCGATTCCAGATTTTAATTTTCTGAATTGATTTTCTATTGATTGGCCACCATAAATTGGGGCAACGGATAGTTTAACGGTACCTTTGAGCGAATTAATTTCTTCTGAAACTTGGATTGCAAGTTCTCTTGTAGGAGTTAAAATTATAGCTTGTACACCTTTTTTTGATGGTACAAGTTTTTCAATCATAGGAATCCCAAATGAGGCTGTTTTACCAGTCCCTGTTTGAGCCTGTACAATAATATCGGTTTTTTGTTTCATTAACAATGGAATTGTTTCTCTTTGCACTTCTGTAGGTTCTTCAAACCCCTTTTTTTTCAATGCTTTTAAAGTGTTTGGAGATAACCCCATATCTTTAAATTCTTTCAATTCATTCATTCCTTAATCTCCTTTTAAGTAAATTCAAAATGTATAGCGTTTAATTATATCAAATAATATTAAATTTTACTTTAATTGATGTAAAGAATTGGTGTTATTATATTTCATTATATAAACAATTTTTAATTTATGATTTATTAAATAAAATAATTTTAGTTATTAGATAATAAAAAGATTAAAATTCGAAAAGCATAAAAAAGTTTTTCTGAAATTATATTTAATATTTTTAAAGAAATTGCGTATAATTATATTTTTTTGATATAATTGAGGTATAATAATATAAAGTATTATTAGAAAGGATATTTTATATGGATAAAAAGATATTAAAAGAATTAAAAAACCTTGAAAATATCAGTAAAAAAATTGTTAATGATTATTCTGATATTAAAAATTCTATAAATAAAAAGATTGATGAAGAACATTATAAATACATTCTTCTCCAAATTATTCAAAGTTTAGAAGAAAATTTTGGTATTGATAATGTAAAAGAAATAATAGATTTTGAAGAAATTGATCTTGAAAATAAAAAAATTGTTGTAAAAAACCCTCAACAAATAATTTTTTTATGGAATAAGTTTTTTGAAACTTTATTTTTTAAAAAAAAATATAAATGGCTTGAATTTTTAGAGTCATTAGTAATAAATTTATCCACAAAATATTCTATAAAAATACCTGATTTTTATAATTATAAAATATTAAATTTTTTTGAAGAAAATAAATCATTAAAAAAAGAAAATATAAATTTTTTAAATAGCTTGATTAACTCTGAAAAAAAACTCTTTCAAATTGAACTTTCCAAAATTAAAGATATTCAGACAGATTTTTACAATAAAAATTATTTTTTAAGTGAATTTAGTAAAATAATAAAAAGAGATATTCTTGAAAACAAACCATATGGTCTTCTTTTTTTGAAAATAAATAGACCTTTTTCTTTGTTTATAAATTTAGATGAAGAAGCTTTGGTTGTTACAGGGATTTCTAAAATCATAAAAGAAATATGGAAATTAGATGAGAATATTTTTAGATTAAGTAATGATTTAATTATGATATATTATAGAGAAAAAACAAATTATAAAATATTTTTAAACAATTTATCTGAAAAAATAGAAAATGAATTTTCTTACTCAAAAAATATTTCGGTTGTGGCGGAATTTTTTGAAATAAAAGAGTTAGACTCTTTGAATAAGTATCATGCTGAAATGGCTAAAGACTTGATTGAAATGGTTGAGTTAAAATTTAGAATTTTTGATAATGAGTTTTCAGATGCTTCTAACTATATTGAAAAAGAAAACAATAAAAATAAAAATATTTTAATTGTTGAATCTGAAGAAGCGAATCAAGTTATTTTAAAAAATAATTTTATAAATAAAGGGTATAATGTTTTGATTTCAGAAACGACTATGCAAGCTTTAAAAACCCTTGAAAATCAAAATGTTGACATAATTATTTCTGCGTTAAAAAACTCTAAAATTGATGGTTTTGAAATTAGAAAATATATGTTAAACAATAAAAGTTTTAAAAATATAGGTTTTGTTTTACTTGATGCAAAAAAAGATGAAGAAACAATAAAACAAGCATTTGAATTAAAAATATGTCATTACATAAAAAAACCATATTTTTTAGAAGAGGTATCTTTAATTGTTGAAAATTTTTTGTGTAAGGAGAATTGATATATGATTATGCAAATTTATCTTTTTTTTCTGATTATTTTTCTGATTATTTTCAATTATTTGAATAAAAAAAATTTTTTTATTGAAGAACAACCTGAAACTTTTTATGATTTGAATGGGCTTTTGAATATACATAATCACTCTTCAAAAGATATATCAAAAAAAGAAAAAATGTTGTTTTTAAAAAATTTAAAAAAAATAAACGAGAATATTATTTTAAGCGATAAGCAAAAAAGTGATTTAACTAAAATTTCTGTAAAATATGATTTAGAAAATTATTTGATTTCAAATTTATCCTCTTTTTTTAAGTATAAACGAATAGTTTCGGCTAATTATTTAGGTGTGATTAAATCAAAAAAAAGTAGAATGGAACTTGAATTGGCACTAAAAAAAGAAAAGAATTTTCAGGTTAAAATATATATACTAAATTCGTTATATTTAATAAATGATGAAAGATCAATTCCTTTGATGATTGACTCTCTGGTTAACTCTCCAAAATGGTATCGAAGAAAGGCGTTTGTAATTATTTCAATGTTTGAAGAAAAATTATTGAACATTTTAGAATATTATAAAACCAAACCAAATATGGAAATTCAATCCTTTATAATATATTTTGCTTCTAAATATCCTGATAAAAATTTAAAGTATTATCTTCTTATAAAGTCTAAAACGGCTGATCCAAAACAAAAAATAGATGCTGTTAAATCTTTGGCCGAATTATATCCTGAAGAATTGCTTGTAGATGAATTTTTATATAATAGAATTCCTGAAATTAGAAATATTTCTATTAAATTATTTAAAAAAATGGAGTTATGTTCAGAAAAAAATTTATTTAAAATAGCGCCTTTTTTATCAGATAAATATTCTAAGGAACCCGCAAGAGAAACATTAATATATTTTTTGAAAAAGAAAAAAAATTTATTTGAACCTATGATGAAACTTTTTGAAGAAAGTGATCCAACGATAAAAAAACAAATAGGTGTTTTGATAGTTGAAGAAAACAACATTTTACATCAGAAAATGCATAATAATAAAATTGAAAAAGAAAAATTTTATGCTTTAATTTCTGATCATGAAATTTATAAAGAGTTTATAAAAAGAGTGGACCAAGATCCTTTAAAGAAAAAATTTTATAGAGAATTTTTAGATGAAAAAGAAATAAATATATCTGAAAAAATAGAAAAACAAAATTCTATTATTTCAAAAGAAAAAAAAATATTATATATATTTATTGCTAGTTTAATTTTTTTCAGTATTTATATAGTCCATATATTTATATATAATAACTTTTCAATTTTAGAAGTTTCAAATTTTTTTGTAAGAAATATTTTATACACATTTTTTGTTTTTACTATTTTTTCTAATTTATTATATTTTTTTATTTATAAAAGGTTTAAACAAAAAGTAAAAAATAATCTGAAAGTCGAAGAATCTAAAAATATTGAAATGATTTATAGTAAAAATTTTATGCCATCTATGTCGTTAATATATAATATAAAACAGTTAGATAAAGATAATTTCGAAAAAATAAAAAATAACAGCAATTTAGATTATTCGGATTATAATTTAATAATTTTTTTCGAAAAAAAAGATGGGAGTTTTTCAGAAGAACTATATTCTGCTGATTTTTCAGAAATTTATAAATCATATGACTATAAAAATATTATTTTTATAGAAAAAACAAAATATAACTTTAATCAGATAATTAATTATGTAATACAAAATTATTTTTTGCAATATTTGATTTTTGTATCGATAGATATTATTTTTGAAGAGGAGTCGTTAAAAAAAATAGGTAATCATATTCTTGATAATGAAATAAAATTTCAAATATTTAAAATAAATTCGATAAATTTAGAGAATACATTTAAAGATTTAAAAGGAAATATTGTAAGCAGCCTTTTTAAAAATAGAATATATGAACAAGATTTATTAGCTTTTCCAAAAAAATATTTTCGCAAAGTAAAATATTATGATGTTTTCAATTATTATGATTATAGAGAAATATACAATTGTGTTTTAAATAGTATAAAAAACTTTAAAATAGATTTAAAAAATTCTGTTTTTTTAAATTATAATTTAATAAAAAAAATAAAAACAGAAGATAAAAATAGGATTAATTTTTTTGGAGATAATCTAAAGAAAGAATCAATAAAATTAATCTTATTGAAATTAAAAAATATATTTATTATTTCAGGCTTTTTTTCAATGATTATGGTTTTTTTTATAGGTAATATAAATACATATATTTATTTTTTTATGATTTTAAATATGTTTTTTTTAAGAACTTTAAATATTTATGAAATAAATGGTTTTAAAAATATAAAAGAAGAATTAAAAAAAGTGTTTAATAAAAAGTAAAAAAATTTTTTATTTTTTATAACAATATGATATAATTTATATTAAGTTTAAATGCAGGAGGTGTTTTTATGAAAGGGATGGTTGTTAGCACCTGGATAGATACATGGAAAGAAACTTATGGAAAGGAAAAAATAAATAAATTACTTAAAGAAATTGGTATAGAAGAAAACAGAATATTTACACCGTTAGAAGAAGTTGAAGATAAAATGGTATATAAGATAATTGAATTAATTTCTTCTTCTACAGGAAAAACAAGAGAAGAAATATTGAAATCAATGGGTAAGAAAAATATAAAAACATTTCACTCCTATTATCCTAATTTTTTTAAAAGAGAAGGAGTTTTATCATTTTTGTCAGCGATGAATGATGTTCATAAGTCTTTAACTAAAAGAATAAAAGGGGCAAAACCTCCTGCAATAGATTTTGAAATAACAGGAGAAAAATCAGCCAGAATAACTTACAAATCATTTAGAGATATGAGATATTACTTTATAGGATTGCTTGAAGGCTCTTCAGAATGGTTTTCTGATCCTATAAAATATAATATTTTAGAAGATAAAAAAGATGCCACTGGTTTTACAATAATAGTTGATGTTACGGCAACAAAAGAATATGCTAAAATAAAAAAATTAAAATTCTTTGGAGTTTCCGGATTAGGTGTAATGAAAAAATTTGTTTATTCATCACCTTTTTATGTAATATTGATAACTTTTTTAATAACCTTAGGACTTTTAAATCTAAATGTGCCTATTTTAATTACATCAATAATAGCAGCAGTTGGAGCGGGTATAGTATCTTTTGTTTTTAATTTTTTTCTTTCTTCGGGAATTAAAGACGTTTCGAAAATTATAAATGTATTTAAAAATAAAAAATTTGGAACTCCTAATCTAATTTTGGGAGAAAAAACTTTAAATTCTCAAAGTCTTGATTTGGAAGATTTTAGAAAAAACATGAGTGTAATGTTTATAGATCTTGTAGGTGATATTGAAGAAATTGAAAACTTTGCAGGAAAAGTAAATAATAGAGCAAACGATATGAAGTCTTTGAGTGATTCAATGGGAGAGTTAGTAGATCAAGTAGCTCAAAGTTCTGTAATGATAAGTACAGATGCAGAATCAATCTCTGAAGTGGTTGAATCGAATGTATCCTCCATTCAAAGTATAATTAAAAGAGAAAGTGATATGGTTAATTCTTTAGATAATGCTGTAAAAAAAATAAAAGAGGCTTCAAAAATGGTTGAAAGTTCGTCAATAGGTATAGAAAAAATGGGTAATAGATTCGATGGCTTGGTTAACGAAAGTAAAGAGCTTGAAAAGGATGCTAATGAAATAATGGGAGTTGTTGATACAGTATCAAGTATAGCAGAGCAAACAAATTTATTGGCATTAAATGCTGCTATAGAAGCTGCAAGAGCGGGAGAAGCAGGTAAAGGTTTTGCTGTGGTAGCGGATGAAATAAGGAAACTTGCAGAAGAAAGTAAACGGGCAGCAGAACAGATAGCTAATATATTAACTAAAATATCAGGAGGTATTGAAAATTTATCTTCTGCAGTTGGAAATGAATTTAAAATGATGACAGAAGAAGTGAAAAAATTAAAAACAAGTTCTCATAATAATATAGAATCTACGGAAAATATAAAAGTTATTTCTAATGATATTGAAAAGATTTTAAAAGAATTAGAGATTGAGGGTGAAAAACTTCAAGGACTTACAACAAGTGTTCAAAGTCTTCTTGCAATTTCTGAAGAAGGTTCTGCTACTGCAGAAGAAATAGCAGCGTCTGTGAGAGAATTTATAACAAATATAAAAGAAATACTTCAAAATATTTCAGAAACAGATAAATTTATTAAATCTTTTAAGAGTAATTTTGAAAACATTGATTTTTAACCTTTTTTTAAAAAAAGAATGTTATAATTTACCTGTATTCATTTAATTGAGGAGGGAAAAATAATGGTCAAAAGAGCTATGACGAGAAGTTTTTTGGAAGATGCTTTTGCAGGAGAATCAAAAGCACATATGAAGTATCTTATATTTGCAGAAAAAGCCGAAAAAGATGGGTTAGTAAATCTTGCAAGAATGTATAAAGCTATTGCTCATGCTGAGTTTACTCATGCAAGAAATCATTTTAAAGCTTTAGGTTATTTAGGATCTACAGTAGAAAATTTAAAAAGTGGTGCAGATGGTGAAAATTTTGAAATTGAAGAAATGTATCCGGTATATAAAAATTCTTCTGAATTTCAAACAGAATCAGAAGCGGTTAGATCATGCCATTTTGCATTAGAAGCAGAAAAAATACATGAAAAAATGTATTTAGATGCAATAGAAGTTGTTAAAGATGGAAATGATATCAAAGACAGTGATTTTTACATATGTAATATTTGTGGGTATACTACAGAAGATAATTTGCCAGAAAAATGTCCTGTATGTGGAGCTTCTAAAGAACTATTCATGAAATTTTAAAAAAAAGGAGGAAGTTAAAATGTTAGGAGAAGTAATTAAAAAATCTGATTTTAAAAATGAAAAACACGTTCCTACGATTGACTGTCCGGAAGAAGTTAAAGTTGATGAAGAGTTTGAAGTATTTATTCAAGTAGGTAAAGAAATTAAACATCCTAATACCGTTGAGCATCATATAAAATGGATACAATTATTTGTACAGTACGATTCTGATCCAAATACAGTAGAAATAGGGAAATATGATTTTGGTCCGGTGGTAGGGCAACCTGAAATAAAAATTAAAGTAAAATTACCTAAAAAAGGAACTTTAATAGCTTTGTCTTACTGTAATATTCACGGTTTGTGGGAAAATAAACAAACCATTGATGTAAAATAAAATAGTATAGTAGAGGGGGAATTAAAATGCAAAAATACAGATGTGTTATTTGTGGTTACATTTACGATCCGGAAGAAGGAGATCCAGATAACGGAATAGAAGCTGGAACAGCATTTGAAAAATTACCTGAAGATTGGGTATGCCCACTTTGTGGAGCAAGTCAAGAAGATTTTGAAGTAGTAGAATAAAAAAATTAAGATGGAGCTTTTTTAGGCTCCGTCTTTTTTTTTAATAATTTTTGTGTTATAATTTTTGTATACAAAAGCAGAAGGTGAAAAAATGAGTAATTTTCATAGAATACAATGGATTGATCGAATGATAAAAAACGAAAGATACCCAAACACACAAAAAATATGTTTAGAATTTGAAATTTCTAAACGACAAGTTTTGAGAGATATAGAATATATGAAAGATTCTTTAGGTGCGCCCATTGAATATTCAAAAAAATTTAAAGGATATTATTATGCTGATAAAACTTTTGCTTTGCCTAATCTTTTTATAAATGCAGAACAAAAACAAATGCTTGGTTTTCTTGCAAAACAGTATTCGAAGTTCAAGTCGGATATATCGTTTCAATTAGCAGAGCTTTTTTTTAAACTTTCAGGAAATGAAGAAAATTCAAAAAAATCAGATATTGAAAAAGATATATTAATTAAAATAAAAAACCCTAAAGTGATAGAATTTTATGATAAAATAGAAAAAAGTATTGTAAATAGAAAAAAGATTAAATTTGATTATTTAAATTCAAAAAATGAAATTTCAACGAGATGTTTTGAGTCATATAAAATTTTTAAAAAGTATGGAATTTTATATGTTGTAGGAAAATGTAATTTAAAAAACGAGATAAGAATTTTTAGATTGGATAGAATAAAATCTGTTGTTATTTTGGAAGAAAAGTACGAGAAGGATAAAAATTTTAATGAAGAAGAATATAAAGATGAGCAAGTAAAATTTGAAAGAAAAGCTCCATATAAATTGATATGTAAAATAGAAGAGGATAGCTTTAATTCAACTTTAAAATTAAAAAAAATTGAAAAAAATTTATATGAAATAAATTTTTATAATTCCGAAGAAATTATTGCGGAGTTAATTAAACAAAATTCAAAATTTGAAATTATCTCGCCAAATTGGCTTAAAGAGAAACTTTTTAAAAGAATAACAGAAATTTTAAAAACTAATTTTAGGGGGAAAATATGAAAATTATAGAAAGCTTAAATATGCCTAAAACATATAATACTTATATAGGATCAGCATATTCAATTTTAAAAAATGCTAACTTGTTTGAAGATGAATATTATGTTTTTTCAGGGATGACGGGAATGGCATTTCATTTTATTATGAGAGAAAATATGTGTGCAAGTGCAGTTACTGTATATGATTGGGATGAAGAACATTTTTTAATGTTTGATAAAATAGGAATATTTTCAGAATCTTTATTTGTTTATAAAAGAAATGGGATGAATACTTTTAAAAAAGCTCAAGAAGAAGCTTTAAAAAAAATTAAAGAATCTATAAATAAAGGTTTAGGAGTTGTTACATGGGCACCAACTTCAATACTTGAATTTGGAATTATAAAAGGGTATGATGATACAGATAAAGTTTATTTTGTGAGTTCAGTAGAAGAATTTGATCCCGATCCTTTATTATATGAAAATTTAGGTCTTTCAGAAGTTCCTTATTTATACATTAGAACTTTCAAAGATAATGTAAAAGTGAATAAAGAAAAAATTTTTAGAGATTCTTTGCAATACGGGATTTATCAATGGAACAAAAATTTTCATGTTAGTCAATATTTTTCTTCAGGAAAAAAAGCTTATGATATTGCAATTAATTCAATTGAAAAGAATAATATAGAACCGTTTGGTTTTTCTTATTGTATTTATGTATATAATGAATCAAAAGAACATATTTATAAATATCTTGAATATGTTAAAGAGAATTCAAAGTATTTGAAAGGACTAAAAATATCAATAAATAATTATAAAATTATTTCAGAAAATTTCAAAAAAATGACAAATTTAGTTCCTTTTGGAATAAAAGAAAAATCTGAAATAAAAGATATTCAAGCAATAAAAAATTTATTTGAAGAAAATAAAAAACTTGAAACCGAAGCAATGGAAGAAATAGAAAAAATTATTAAATTATGAGGTGCGATATGTTGAATGAGCCATTAATTACAAAACCATTTTTTTCAGAAAAAGTTTGGGGAAATAGTGAATTAAACAAAATATTTAAAACTGACATTAAAGAAACTGTAGGAGAAGTGTGGTTATTTTCTCCTGTTTTAGGAAAAGAGACAAATTTAATTGGTTTAAAATCAGGGAAAAATTATGGAAAACCTTCAGAAATTTTTTCTGAGATTGATTTGCTTTTAAAATTAATTTCTACGTCTGATAAACTGTCTGTACAAGTTCATCCTGATGATAAAATGGCAAAAATACTTGAAAATCAAAATAATGGGAAGTCAGAAGCTTGGTATTTTTTAGAAAATAACGGGAAAATAAAAGTTTCTAATAAAAATAAAGATATAATAAAATCTTTAGATACAGAGGAATGGAACGAATCGCTTGAAGAAGTTTTTTTAGATAAAGGTGATTTAATATTTGTGCCAGCAGGAACAGTTCATGCACTTTGTGAAGGCAGTACTATACTTGAAATACAACAAAGCTCCGATGTAACTTATAGGCTTTATGATTGGGGAAGACCAAGAGAAATCCATGTTGAAAAAGCAAAAAAAGTTTTAGAAAATATAGAGACAAGTTACGTTATTTCAAGAAAATGTGAAAATTTTGAAACAAAATTTTTCTCTGTTCAAACAATAAAAAATTTAAAAAGAAAAGGTTTTGGAATATATGTAAACTTAAAAACATATGAAACTATTGTTTTAAGTGAAAATGTAGAATATTTTTTTGAAGGTGAATATATAGAATTTAAAAAATAACCCGATTCAATCAAGAATCGGGTTATTTTTATTCATGACAACAACATTTGTGATCAGATTCATCTTTTTTTTCATCTTTGCAACATTCATCATCTTTGCAGTCGCATTCGCCATTACAATCACATTCGTGATTTTCAGAATCTCCGTGGCATTCTTTAATCTGAGCTTCGTCGCATTCTTTAGGGTTTTTGTTTAACTCTTCATTTTTGCATTTGCACATGTTTTTTTCTTCCTCCTTTTCAATAATATTAGATAAAAAAATTAAAGGTTTTTTTTGAATATCTGTAATATCTTCAATGAAAGAATTGAAAATATTATTGTTAGAACTGTAGTGCCGCCATTTTCCTACACTTTCAAAATCAATCAAATTAACATTTTTTAAAACATTCAAATGTTGAGAAACAGCGGCTTCGCTTATTTTAAGTTTCTTTGCAAGACTTTTTACACAGTAAGATTTATGAGAAAGCAATAAAAAAATTGAAAATCTTGTATTATCTGATAAAGATTTTAAAATATCAATAATATTTTTATTCATTATATACACATCCTTTTTATAATTAAGTATATACTTAATTATATCATGAAATTATAAAATAGTCAATAACTTTTAATTTGTTTTTAATGGAATCTCTATATAATGATAAAAAAATTATTTTTGACCTTTCTCAATTGTTTTTTTGACGAAAATTCTCGATTGCTCGCTACTTTATTTCATCCATATTAACCTTTTTCTGCTTTTAATGTAGTGTAATAGCCACGCTGAACTTTGCACGGCGTTACAGCAATCACGATAACGTTGGTATTTTTATAGATAGCAAGTTAGGAAAACCTCTAAAACAAGCATTTTGAATTAATTCCCCTCTTGAGGGGTGGCAATCGAAGATTGACGGGGTGGACAGATTTTTGTAAAAGCTTATAATAATGAAGTGGTAAACATTGGAAAAAATTATTAGTTGGAAAGTTGGTAAGGAAAATCGTTAAGACCAAATACTTATAATAATGAAGTGGTAAACATTGGATAAAATAAATTGCTCACAAGATCAAATTTTCTAAAAAACAAATTTCACCCTTGTCAAAAAATTCGGAAAATAGCAAACTCGCTACGCTCAGACATGCTATTTTCTGACGCATTTTTTGATTCGCTCAATTGTTTTTTTGACGAAAATTCTCAATTGCTCGCTATTTTATTTCATCCATATTTACCTTGAAAGCATTATAAAAATCAAAACGGCCCTCTGTAAAAAATAGGAGCTAAAAATTATTGAAGTGTATAAATAATCTAAAAACTTTTTTACGCGCTTCACTCTGTCATCTCGAACGACGTTCTATGGAGGAGAGATCTGCGAATTTTAGTTTTTTATTTAATTATTTTAATACATAAAAATAGAAACCTGCAGATTTCTCCTCAAAAGAAGAACTCTTTTTCGTTCGAAATGACAAATCGCATAAATTTTTTTTCTTATTTATAAGTTTCAATTTTTCATAATTGATCATAAAAATTTCCGGTGAATCAATCAAAAATATTTATAAGTATTTTTTGATTTTCCTGACCAACAGACCAACTGTCTACTGACCATCTGACTACAAGTTATTATATAACATGCTATTTTACATAGAACCAAATAATATTTTATGTTTTAAAAATTTATATTAAAATTAGTGAAAGGAGAAATTTTATGAAAAAGTTTAGATTTAGTTTATCGGCAAGAATGTCTGTTATGTTTGTATTTGTTGTATTTTTACTGATAATAATTTTTTCTGCATTTGTAAATAATATGATTATAGGCGTGTTTGAGGGAGTAGGGGCAAAACCCGCAGAAAGAATAGTGGAGAGGTTGGGAAGACAATTTAATTCTCAAGAAATTTCTTTTTTAGTTGAAGAAATAAAGAAAGGGGTAAACACAAATCAAATTTCTCTCACAAATGAATATAAAAATATCGAAACTATTTTAAAGAATTACAAAAATTATACTATTTATTCTGACATTTATATTATGTTTAAGTCTGGAAATGATTATTACTTTGTTTACGCAGATTCTAATAAAGATAATATTGGAAAAAGAGAACCAGAAGCATTAGAGTGGCCGGGGTTAGTTCAAGCTTTTAAAGAAAATATAGTAACTTATGATCTTACTACACATGAAGATGGAAAAGCTATAGGAACGGCATATGCTCCTATAAGAGACTCTAGAGGTAATTTGATAGCGGTTACAGCTATTGATTTAGATGTTACAGAATCTTTCAAACTTGTTGAAAAACAATCGAGAGATTTTTTGATTTTAGTAATAATATTAATGATAATATTTGCATTTGTTGGTTATCTAGCTTCTTTGGTTATTGTAAAGCCTTTAAAGAGATTTCAAAAAAATGTTGAAAAACTTCAAGAAGGAGATTTTAAAGTTGAGTTTAATGTAAAGACAAGAGATGAAATAAAAGATATGGCTGATTCTTTGAATCTTATGACAAAAAAATTGAGGGATTCTATTTCAAATATTTCTGTTTCTACTGAAGAAGTTAAAAATTCTGCTGGTGATTTAGATAAAATAACAGACGATATTCAAGAGATAAATACAGAAATTCTAAAATTTCAAAAAAGACTTAATCAAAGTCTTCAAAAAACGTCAGAAGCTATTGAAGAAGTTTCATCAAGTGTAGAAGAAATTGCAACCTCTTCTGATACTGTATCTCATAATGCGCAAACACTTACAAGTAAAGTAAATAATGTTCTTGATAATGCAAAAAAAGGTGAAGATTCTGTAATAAAAATAACAGATATAGTTCAAAAAGCTACAGAAAAATCTGAGACAACAAGAAAAACTGTAAAAGAGCTTTCTGATAAAACGAATAACATAGAACAAATTTTAAATTCTATAAAATCAATAACTGAACAGACAAATCTTCTTGCTTTAAATGCCGCAATAGAAGCTGCAAGGGCAGGAGATGCCGGAAGAGGATTTGCAGTTGTTGCTGATGAAATAAGAATACTTGCAGAAGAAAGTAAAAAAGCTACAGAAAATATTACAGATATTCTTGAAGAAATAAGAAAAGGAGCTCAAGAAGCTAATATAGTAACCGATGAGACAGTTTCAAATGTAAAAAATATTACGCAAAATGTTCTGGAAATATCCAAAGAATTTAAGGAAATTGTTGAACAGGTTGGAAGTATGGAAATAATGGTCGAAGAAGTTTCTTCTAGTATTCAAGAACAGAGCGCTTCAATCGAAGAAATTTCAGCTGCAATTAACGATTCAACTGAAAGAATAAAAAATATCAATGAAGATGCAGGCAATTTGAGTTCTAAAATGAAAAAAGAAGAAGATATAATAATTAAAACAAATGAATCTGCAGCATATTTGAAGCAATTAGCGGTTGATTTGACTTCAAATATTAATAAATTTAAATTTAAATAAAAATCCCCAAAAGGGGATTTTTATTTATCTCTTAGAAGGGTATTTGTAATTTCTCCGATATAAAGACGGTGGAAATCTTTCTTCGGATAAATTTCTTTTTGGAGTGAATCGATTAAAAAATTATTTTCTTTTAAATCATCATAATATAATTTTTTACATTCAAAAACAAGATCAGCTTCATTAAAATAAATTGATTTGTTAAAACTTTCAATGGGGGTCAATCCGCATTCTTCAGTTTTGTTGAAAGCTCTTCCTGATTTTGTTCCGCAAAATTTTAACATATCTCTATATTTTTCTGAATAAAAAGAAAAAGTAAAATAATCATATTTTTCCATAAAATCATAAGTGTATCTTTGAGGTCTCACAAAAGCTATACATATATTTTTGTTCCATAAATGACCTAAAGCGCCCCAACTCGCAGTCATCATATTATAATTATTAATCTCTCCAGCAGTTACTAATAACCAATCTTTTGAGATCAACTTAAAAACATTATCTTTAATTTTTTCTGGGTCTGTTTTTACAAACATAAAATTACCTCCAAAATATTAAGCGTTATTTCCGTACAAATCTTTTAAACTAGTGCCTTTTCTCAAAGGTTTAAACATTTTTACAAGACAAACTAATCCTAAAGCGTAAAAAACAGAACTTATGAGAAACAACCAAGTATATCCAGAAGGAAGAGAAACAATAATTCCGAAAACGAAAGCTGCAAAAGCTCTAGAAATATGGTCTACAGAATTTCTCCAGCTGTTAATTGTAGTAACTCTGTTAGAAGGAATATTGCTTAAAACAACAGTTGTTATAACTGGATTTGTCATATTCAAAAAAGAAAATCTTACCGCATAAAAAATAGTAAACATATAAGGGTTTTTCAAGAAGCCTAAACTTATTATAAGTGGAATTACAATAAAATAAAAAAATGAAGCAAATTTATATGGACCCATCTTTTTTGAGATTTTATGAGAAAGCATTGAACCAATTCCTGCACCTAATTGGGCTATAGACAATGCAAAACCTATCATTGATGCGGACATATCAAACAAATCCATGAAAATTATATTTCCAAAATTTACGAATAACCCTGCACCAAAAGCGATAAAAAAGGATTTTAATAAATGGTATTTAACTACGTGTTTTTCAACTGGAGTAAAAGCGGAAATATCAAAAACTTCTTTAAATTTCAAATTTTTAGTTTTTTTAGATTCAGGAACTTTGCATAAAAGAATATTAGAAGAAATATACAGAATTGCAGCAATTAAAAGAGCATTTTTAAAACCGGCAATATCGCCAAGTAAACCCCCTAAAAAATTTCCAAAAAGGCCACTACCCATCATAACACCAAAATTTATTCCAAAAGTTTTACCACGATTTCCTACATCAGTTAAATCTATAAGATAAGAATTTAAAAGCATCATTCTAGAAGTTTGGAAACTTCCGCTTAAAAAAGCTATACTTAAAAGAAAATTTGGAACAGGAAAGTTAACTTTTAAAAATAATAATATTCCGAATCCAATAGAAATTGTAAATAAAGTTTTCTTTTTGCCGTATTTATCACCAATTATTGCTATAATTATTCCGAGAATTGCTGAACCAATCATTTCAAAGGAGGTAATCCTTCCTATAAAATTATTATCAAAACCGATATCTCTAAGAAATAAGTTAAAAATAACCTTGTAAATTGACCACGAAACGCTACTTAAAAAAGAAAATAAAATTAGTTCTCTAATTTTTTTCGACAAAAAAATCCTCCTCCGAATGGTAAGCTTGCCTAACAATTATACAGCATATATGTTTTAAATAGTTGAATTAAATATGAAAATAAGATAATTTTATTTTTATCTAATATAAAACCGATAAAGATATGATTTTTCAAAGATTGTAACAAAATATAATAATTCAAAGATTTTTAAGCTTATTCAAATATAATAGTTTATAATTATATTTAGTTAGTTTTAATCAAAAATAATCATACTTGCTAAAAAGATATAAATAATGATATCATTACTTTAGCACTCTTAATTACAAAGTGCTAAATATTAAAAATAATCCAAAACATTTTATAAAAGGAGGGTATTATCATGAAAGTTAAACCGTTAGGAAACAGAGCATTGATTAAACCTGTTGTTGAAGAAAAGAGAACAGAAGGTGGAATAGTACTTCCTGATTCGGCAAAAGAAAAACCGCAAAAAGCATTAGTTGTTGAAGTTGGAAACTTAGAAGATATTGATTTAAAAGCAGGAGATAAAGTTTTATTTTCAAAATATGCAGGAACAGAAATTACTATTGATGATGAAAACCATATAGTTATTGATGCGACAGATATATTAGCAAAAATTGAAGACTAATTTTGGAGGTGTATGAAATGGCAAAACAATTGAAATTTGGAGAAGAAGCAAGAAGAGCTTTAGATAAAGGGGTTAATGCAGTAGCTGATGCAGTTAAAATAACTTTGGGACCTAAAGGAAGAAATGTAGTTCTTGAAAAAAGTTGGGGTTCTCCAACAATAACAAATGATGGAGTTTCTATCGCAAAAGAAATAGAGTTAAAAGATAAATTTGAAGATTTAGGGGCTCAATTAGTTAAAGAAGTAGCTTCTAAAACTAATGATATAGCCGGAGACGGTACAACAACAGCAACTGTTTTAGCTCAAGCTATGATTAGCGAAGGTTTAAAAAATGTTGCAGCTGGTGCAAATCCAATGCTTATGAAAAATGGTATTATGAAAGCTACAGAAGCTGTAGTTGCAGAAGTCAAAAAAATGAATAGAAAACTTTCAGGAAAAGATGATATCGCTCACGTTGCGTCTATATCTGCAAATAGTAAAGAAATTGGTGAATATATAGCAGAAGCTATGGATAAAGTTGGAGAAGATGGTGTTATAACTGTTGAAGACTCAAAAACTATGGAAACATTTGTTGAATTTACTGAAGGTATGCAATTTGACAGAGGATATATTTCTCCATATTTTGCTACAAATACAGAAAAAATGGAAGCTGAATTGAAAGAACCATATATTCTAATAACTGATAAAAAAATAACTAATGTAAAAGTTATAGTTCCTATATTAGAAAAAGTTGCTCAATCAGGAAAAGCTTTAGTAATAATTGCTGAAGATGTTGAAGGAGAAGCGCTTTCTACATTAGTATTAAATAAATTAAGAGGAACACTTGAATCAGTAGCTATAAAAGCTCCTGGATTTGGTGATAGAAGAAAAGCAATGCTTGAAGATATAGCAACATTAACAGGTGCAACTGTTATTACTGAAGAATTAGGATTAAACCTTGAAGATGTAAAGATGGATGATCTTGGAACATCTGACATGATAAGAATTAAAAAAGATGACACTATAATTGTTGGTGGAAAAGGCGATATTAAAAAAATTGAAGATAGAGTAAAACAGATAAGAGGTCAAATAGAAAATACAACTTCTGATTATGAAAAAGAAACATTACAAGAAAGATTAGCAAAACTTGCAGGTGGAGTAGCAGTTATAAAAGTTGGAGCAGCTACAGAAACAGAATTAAAAGAAAAGAAACATAGAATAGAAGATGCATTATCTGCTACAAGAGCAGCTGTTGAAGAAGGAATAAATGCAGGTGGCGGAGTAACATTATTAAGAGCTCAAAAAGCAGCTGAAAATGTAGTTGAAGAATTAAAATTCCAAGACGAAAAAATAGGTGCAAAATTAGTTCTTAAATCATTAGACTCTCCTTTAAGACAGATTTGTAAAAACGCAGGTGTTGAAGGTGCAGTAATTATAGAAAAAATACTACAAAATGATAAATATTCTTTTGGATATGATGCGTTAAATGATGAATTTGTTGATATGTATGAAAAAGGAATTATTGATCCGACAAAAGTTACAAGAAGTACAGTTCAAAATGCAGCTTCTATTGCTTCAATGCTTCTTACAACAGAAGTGTTAGTGACTGAAGAACCTAAAGAAGAACCAGAAATGCCTGCAGGAGGAGCTCCTGGAATGGGTGGAATGGGCGGAATGTATTAATAAAAATAAAAAAATGGTGCTAATTTTATTAGCACCATTTTTTTATTTTTATTAATAGAAAGTTGGGGTGGATGGAAAAAATATTTTAAAAATTACCATTTTTTTTGATTTTAATGTATTGTAACAGCCACGCCGAACTTTGCACGGCGTTACAGCGCTTATGACAATGTAGGTGTTTTATAGTTGGCGTAAGGAAAAGTATTAAAAGTAAATGCTTATAATAATGAAGTAGTAAATAAAGATAAAATAAACGCTCACAAGAGTTCAAATTTTCTAAAAAACAAATTTCGCTCTGAGAAAAAATGCTAAAAATAGCAAACTCGCTACGCTCAGACATGCTATTTTCTTAACGCATTTTATCATCCGCTCAATTGTTTTTTGACGAAAATTCCCAATTGCTCGCTACTTTATTTCATCCAAATTTACCATCAAACCGTTGTTAAAAAAGACTTCGAATTAATTTCTCTCTTGAGGGGTGGCAGTCGAAGGCTGACGGAGTGGACAGATTTTATGTAGTGTTAACCCATCCACGCCGAACTTTGCACGGCGTTACAGCACTTATGACAATGTAGGTATTTTATAGTTGGCGTAAGGAAATACATTATAAGAATAAAAAAATTTTAGAAGAGATTATTCCATCTTTTTCTGTTTTTCAGAAGCTTTTCCGCTTTTGCGTATCGATTTTTTTTATTACTTTTATAGTTAATATTTTTTCTTGATAAAAAAATATTAACTTTATTAAAACGTCAATGTGAAATATATTTATCTAAAATATAATGATAAATTAATAAATATTATTATTAATTTATCAAAAATATAGTATCATTTCATTGTATAAAAATAATTGTATCTGAAGAGGTGGACATATGACGAAAGACTTTAGTTTTTCAAGCCCTAAATTATCCTCGCAATATGAATTTCTTAAAATTTTAAAACAAACTAAAAATAATGAACAAATAAAAAAAATTGCAAAAATTAGAAGAGGAAATACTAAAGAAAATTGTGAGAAAAGCGAATCATGAATTTTTCAGATGCAACTGAAAAACCTATAATTAGTTTAAATAATTTTTCTTTGAGTTTAGATGAAAAAGAAATGTTGAAAGATATTTCTCTGGATATTTTTCCTAAAGAAATTGTACTTTTATATGGTTCGAGAAATTCTGGTAAATCATGTTTTTTAAGATCTTTTGTCCATCTAAATGAGGAACTTCACAAAAAAGTGAATGGATTAGGAGATATTTTATATCAAGGTGAAGATGTAAGAAAAATTGATAAAACTTATATTCGTTCTCAAATTGCTTATGTAGATCCTTCATTTGTTGAAAATATGGGTTTTTTAACTTTGCAAGAACTTTTTAATTTGTCTCTGGGAATTAAAATAAAAGAAATGAATAAAGAACATTATAAAATAATTGATATTTTAAATCTTTCGCACATTTTTTCAGATTTAGATAACATGAAAAAATATAGTGATTTAAAAAAGTGGTCTATAGGCGAAAAAATATCTCTTCTAACTTTTATAGCCTTTTCAAGAAAACCAAAAGTTTTTTTATTCGATTCTATTTTTGATCATTTGGATGATTTTTTGCTTAAAGAAGTTAAAGAAATTTTATTTTCTTTAAAAAAAGACAGAACATTTGTCATTTCGACAAGAAACTTAAAACTTTTTTCGGATATTTCTCAGAAAGTTATTTATTTGAAAAATGGGCAAGTAAAATTTTTTGGAAAAATAGAAGATTTTATGTCTAAAACAAATTAAAAACGGATCAATTTTTTGATGCGTTTTTAATTTGTTTTTTTTTGGCATATTGTTGCTTGTTTAAAGTAAAATTATAAAAATTTGTAAATTCAAAAGAAAAAATTGTAATTTTGATGAAAAATTTGTTTTTTACAGCTAACAAATAAAAAAATAGTCCAAAAATTGAACCAAAATAAAAATATAGAAATTAAAAGTTTAAAAATTAAACCATTACAAAATGGAGGGAGAAAAAATGAAAAAAATTTGTATAGTTACAGACAACACATGTAATTTGAAAGATGAAGAATTAAAACGATTGGAAGTCCGAGATGTTTCTTTATATGTAGTTAGAAACGATAAATATGAAAAAGCCAAAGAATTAAATTTAGAAAAATTTTATGAATTTATTAAAACTACTCCTTATATTCCACAGACTTCACAACCTTCTGTAAATGATTTTGAAGTAGTTTATAGAGAAGTTCTTGAAAATTATGATGAGATTATTTCGATTCATATTTCAGAAAAATTAAGTGGAACTTGTAATTCAGCAAGATTAGCTGCTACTATAGTAGATCCTGAAAAAATTCATGTTGTTGACACAAAATTAACAAGTATGGGTCTAGGTTTTATGATAAGAGATTTGAAAGATATGATTAATAAAGGCGAAACTGACTCTAAAGTTTTAATCGACTATTCTTATAGTTACTATAACAAAGTGAATGTTTTCATGACTGTAGGAAATTTGAATTATCTTCATAAAGGCGGAAGAATTGGAAAAGCCCAGGCATTTATGGGAGGGCTTTTAAAAGTTAAACCTATTCTTTATTTAAAAGAAGGAGAAATAGGGCCTGAAAAAAAAGTAAGAGGTGCTCAAAAACTTATAAGCGAATTAGCTGATGTAAGTCTTAATTATAACGGCGATTTGAGTCATTTAGCAATTTTACATACGGGTAATTTTGAAATTGCTAATGAAGTTGTTAAAGAATTTGAAAATAGAGGTATAGATAAATCATTAATTGAAATTGATTATATGGATGCTGTTATAGGAACTCATCTTGGGCCAGATTCCGTCGGAGTTATTTTAAGGTACAATTAAAAAAATATATAGTCTAATTTTTATAAATTTTATAGTCTAAAATTCCCTCTCTTGTAGAGGGTTGTTTTTTATTTATAAAAAAACTGAAAAATAACGTTTTATAGTTATTATTGCTTGTTTAAAGCTAAAAAAAAGCTTTTAATCTACAAATTTATAATTGAATTTAATGAAATTATGTTATAAAATACAAGTATGAAAAAAATTTCATAAAAAAGAGGTGGGAAAATGGATTTTTCAAAAAGAGTTTTAGAAATGCAGGAATCTCCTATTAGAAAATTAGTTCCGTATGCTGAAAAAGCAAAAAGTATGGGTAAAAACGTTTATTATTTAAACATAGGACAACCTGATTTGGAAACTCCTAAAGAATTTTTTGAAAGTGTAGAAAAAGCACCAAAGGTTGTAGCCTATTCGCATTCTGCAGGCGTTATGGAATTGAGAGAAGCTTTTGCTGATTATTACCAAAAATGGAATATGAAATTTGATGCACAAGATATAATGATAACTACAGGCGGAAGTGAAGCAATAATATTTGCTCTTGGAACAGTAGCAGATCCTGGAGATGAAATTTTATCTATAGAACCTTTTTATGCGAATTATAGAGGGTTTTCTGAAATGTTAAATTTAAAAATAAATGCGGTAAGAGCAATTCCAGAAACAGGATATGCTTTACCTGCAATAGAAGATTTTGAAAAAATGCTTACGGCTAAAACAAAAGCGATAATTTTTTCTAATCCTTCTAACCCTACAGGAGCAGTTTATACAAGAGAAGAAATTGAAAGAATTGTAAATTTTGCGAAAAAACATAATTTATTTATTATTTCTGACGAAGTATACAAAGAATTCACTTTTGACGGAACAAAACATGTATCGGTAATGGAATTTGATTATACAGAAAAAACAATAGTTGTAGATAGTATTTCAAAAAGATATAGTGCTTGTGGAGCGAGAATAGGTGTTTTTGCGACAAAAAATAAAGAGTTGTTTGCTCAAGCTATGAAATTTGCACAGTCAAGATTGTGTTCTCCTGTGGTTGCTCAATACGGTACTATAGGCCTTCTTAAAAATCTTGACGATAAATATTTTGAAGATATGATAGAAGAATACCAAAAAAGAAGAGATGCTGTTTATGAAGAAGTATCAAAAATTGAAGGAGCAGTATTTAAAAAACCTGTAGGTTCTTTTTATTTATCCGTAGAATTACCTATTGATGATACTGTAGAATTTATAAAATGGATGTTAACAGATTTTGATGTAGATAATGAAACTTTAATG
Source organism: uncultured Thermotogaceae bacterium (assembly GCA_964478535.1). Classification (GTDB taxonomy): domain Bacteria; phylum Thermotogota; class Thermotogae; order Petrotogales; family Petrotogaceae; genus CAYZNB01. The sequence goes on along the minus strand of CAYZNB010000005.1, from coordinate 2,761 downwards.
GTTGCACCTTTAGATGGTTTTTACAGTACTTCAGGAGCAGGAAAAAAAGAAATAAGAATAGCTTATGTTTTGGAACCTGAAAAATTAAGAAAAGCATGTAAAATTTTAAGATTAGCAGTTGAAAAATATAACACCAAATAAAAAAACGAGCCTAAGCTCGTTTTTTTATTTGGTGTTATAAATTAATGTTGAATTTTTATATTTTCATGGTATAATTTTTATTGAATTTTTATAGTATAACAATATAATTTTTGATAATAAAACTAATTAGAGGAAGGTGTATTTTATGTATAAGGGAGAAAAAGTAAAGTTAAGGGCATATAAAAAAGAAGATTTAAAATCTTGTGTAGAGTTTATAAACGATCCCGAAGTGAAACAAAATTTAACTCCCGGGATTCCTTTTCCGTTTAAATATGAAGATGAGTTAAAATGGTATGATTCTTTAAATCCTATGAGTGAAAAAAGTTATTCTTTTGCCATAGAAACTTTAGAAGAAGAAATGTATATAGGAGGATTAGGTATAAACTCTGTTGACTGGAAAAATTCAGTGGCAGTTGTAGGAATTTTTTTAGGAAAAGATTATTTCAATCTGGGATACGGAACTGATGCGATGAAAATAATTATAAAATTTATTTTTGAACAGATGAATATAAATAAAATAAAGCTTTTCGTTTATAGCTTTAATAAAAGAGCTATAAGGACTTATGAAAAAACGGGATTTAGAGTTGAAGGTGTTTTAAGACAGGAAATATTCAGAAACGGCGAGTATCATGATGAAATAATAATGGGTTTATTAAGAGAAGATTGGAAAAAATAAAAGAAGGATTATTTCCTTCTTTTATTTTAAAATTAAATATCTTATAATTAAGTAAAGCGATGAAAATGAAAGACCTATAAGCGTAATAACCATTCCTTTTTTCATAAAATCATTGAAAGATACTTTTGTTTTGAAATTAGATTCCATCATTCCTACAACAACTAAATTAGCTGCCGAACCACTTATTGTACCGTTACCCCCAAAACTTGCGCCCAATGCAAGTGCCCACCATAATTCTCCGCCAAGTGGAACTACATTAACTAAAGAAGCTACTACTGGTATAAATATAGTTGCAACAGGTACTGCTCCTATAAATGCTGATAAAATTCCTGATACCCACAACATAGTTAGTATTAATAACAATGGGGCAGAAGATAAATTACTTACTGAGTTAGTAACATAACTTATAAGATTTGCATCTTCCATAGCTTTTACAAGGGTAAAAAGGCCAAAAAAGAAAAAAAGTGTATCCCATTCAATTTCTTTAGAGATTTCTTCAAAAGATAAGTTGGATATTAATAATATTACTGCTGCACCAGAAAGAGCTACTAAAGAAGCCTCATAATGGAATTTTTCGTGTATTATAAATCCTAAAATAACTAAAAAGAAAACAACTAAACATTTTTTCAAAAGTTTAAAATCGGTTATAGCTTTTTTTGGTTCTATTTTTAAAAGGTTTTGAAATCTTTCTGGAGTTACATGAAACATTTCTTTTTCTCTTATAAAAAAATAAATCAAAGAAATGATAAAAACTATTACTGTTGGAATAATCATTACAACAAGAAATTCTATAAAACTTTTTTGAGAAGCACTTGAAATTAATATATTTGGGGGATCCCCGATCATTGTTGCTGTACCACCTATATTTGCCGCGAATATCATAGGAAAAATAAATAGTTCGGGTTTTATACCAGCTTCATTACAAATTAAAAGTATTACTGGAGTGAAAAGAAGTAGAGTAGTTACATTATCAAGGATGCTGGATAAAACAGCGACTGTTAAGAGAGTAAAAGAAAAAATCAGAGGCATTTTACCTTTTGATTTTAATACGATAAAACCTGCGATAGCTTGGAACATACCTGTAGATTTCATAACACCAACTATGATCATCATTCCAAATAATATTCCAAGAGTGTTGAAGTCTACAAAATAACTGATATTTTTGATGGTCATGTTTTCTGAAACTTTTACAAATAATGCTAAAATCCCCATAGAAAAAGCAACTACAGATTTTCGACTTTTTCCAAAAATAATCAAGTAATACGTCCAAATAAACAGTAGTAAAATAATAATGGTGTTGAGCATTTTTAAATCTCCTTAAAATTATAATAATTTCCACAATACATTATGGTATTATAACTCTTTTATAAAATAAAAACAAGATAATAAACTATTAATTTGACTTTAAGAATTAAAAAACTTATAATAATATAAAGATTCTATGTAGTTTTTTTGTGGGTTTATTACTTTAGAAAGTTGGTAAGGAAAAAACATTTGTATATTAACCTTTTTTTGATTCTTGTAGTGTAACAGCCACGCTGAACTTTGCACGGCGTTACAGCACTCATGACAATGTAGGTATTTTATAGATAGTATTGGGAAAACCGTTAAAACTAAATGCTTGTAATAATGAAGTGATAAATATTGGATAAAATTATTAGTTTGTTAGCAGAAAGTTGGTCAGGAAAAACATTTTAATAATTACAGTTTAATTATTTTAAATGTAGTGTAACAGCCACGCTGAACTTTGCACGGCGTTACAGCATTTATGACAATGTTGGTCAGTAGAAAGCTGATCAGAAATAACACTAAAACAAGCATTTGTAATTAATTCTCCTCTTGAGGGGTGGCAACCGAAGGTTGACGGGGTGGTCAGTTTTTTGTAAATGCTTTTAATAATGAAGTGGTAAACATTGGATAAAATAAATCGCTCACAAGATCAAA
>CAYZNB010000004.1:0-38694 GCA_964478535.1 uncultured Thermotogaceae bacterium | reverse complement strand
ACCGAGCGAAATTTGTTTTTTAGAAAATTTGATCTTGTGAGCGATTTATTTTATCTTTATTTACCACTTCATTGTTTTTTTCAAATTTAATTGAAATTATTCAGCAGATAAGTTAAAAAAAGGCAAACAATAAAAAACCTGCAGATTAATATTTCATTCTGCAGGTTTTTTATTATTCACCTCTTCTAGCCATTTCTCCATCGAATCTCATAAGTGCTCCCATATTTCCGTTAATCATTTTAAGTTTTTCATATATCTCTTCGGCAGATGCTTCTTCTTCAACTTGTTCTGCAACAAACCATTGCAACATATTATTCGTAGCATGATCTTTTTCTTCTATAGTAGCATCAACGATGTTATTAATAGAATCACTTACAAATTTTTCGTGTTCAAAAGCATCTTTAAAAGCTTCTTCCAAAGATTCCCAAGTTAACTTAGGTTTTTTAATTTCTTCCAAAGTTACATTGCCACTTCTTTCGAGTATGTACTTAACTAGTTTATTCGCATGATCCATTTCTTCTTTAGCTTGTAAAAAAAGCCATTTTGCAAATCCTGAAAAATTAGAAGATTCACAATGAACTGCCATAGAATAATAAAGATATGCAGAATACATTTCTTTGTTTACCTGTTCATTTAACAATTTTTCAATTCTTTCTTTTAATGCCATTTAATTTCACCTCTCTAAATAATGATTTTAAAATTGGTTAGTTGGTCAGGAAAAACAGAAAACACTTGTAAATTCTTTTGATTATTTATAATGCTTTGATAGCAAATAATGATGAAATAAAGTAGCGAACAATTGAGAATTTTCGTTATAAAAACAATTGAGCGGATGATAAAATGCGTTAAGAAAATAGCATGTCTGAGCGTAGCGAGTTTGCTATTTTTAGCATTTTATCTCAGAGCGAAATCTGTTTTTTAGAAAATTTGAACTCTTGTGAGCGTTTATTTTATCTTTATTTACTACTTCATTATTATAAGCATTTAGTTTTAATGTGTTCCCTTACATCTACTATAAAAATACCAACATTGTCATAAGTGCTGTAACGCCGTGCAAAGATCAGCGTGGCTGGTTACACTACATTAAAAATTTTTTTACACTTTTCTTTTTTAATCTCTTATCTATATTATACCATAATTTAATCTAAATGTCAAAAATGAGTTTAATTTTTTTCGGTTCTATTCTAAAAAAAGATCCTAAACCTTGATGAAAATGATGCTTTTCCAATAGATGTACTACTAAATCACTGTAAGTAAGACTTTCGTTTATATCTAAATTAGTTATAGTGACATTTATTTTTCTAAATATTCCATCTTCAAAAGGGCAAGGCAAAAAACCCCTAGCTTCATCTACCCTTACAAGCCATTTATTATCAACTTTTACAGATTCTCCTAACCCTTTTCTTCCTTCTTCCATAAAGTATCTCATTTTTTTTACAACAGTATCATATTCCAATTCTAATTCATTCATTTTTTCTTCGTCTTTTTCTATTATATCTACTAAAAATCTATCGTCATCACCTAAAAAACCGTCTGCAGTAATAACTCCGGGCTGCATATTTTCAAAAGCTTTTTTTAATTCAGGAGTCATTTTCATTATCACTCACCCCCTAAGCAAATTTATCATAATAAACTTTTTCTTCTTTTAAACCATTACTTTTCATAACATTTATACAAGCATTTATCATTCCGGGACTTCCACATAAATATCCTTCTTTATCATTTTCTTTACTGATAAATTCTTTAAAATATTTATCCAAAACATCAGTAATAAGACCAGTTTCTCCTTTCCAATCATCTTCAGGAAGAGGCTCAGAAAGGGCAGGAATAAATTTAAAATTAGGCATTTTCTTTTCAAGATCTTTTAACTCATCTAAATAGAATAAATCTTTCAAGCTTCTTGCACCAAAAAAATACCAAATATTTCTATTTTTTTCACCTTTTTCGTATAAATCATAAATTATAGATTTTATTGGAGCCATCCCAGAACCTCCAGCAACACAAACCATATCCGCATTAGTTTCTCTAACAAAAAAGTCTCCGAAAGGTCCTACAACTTCAATATTAGCGTTCTCTTTTAAATGATTATGAACATAAGTTGTTGCGATTCCGCCTGGAACTAACCTTATCAAAAATTCCATAGAATCTTTAATAGAAGGTTGTGCAGAAATAGAATAAGCTCTTTGAGTAGAATCTTTTATTTTATCGTATGGAGGTATGACGAGTTGCGCATACTGACCCGCTTTAAACTCAACTTCTTTAGGATTTAAAAGTTTCAATTTTACTTCTTTTATATCATGTGTTACATCTTTTATTGATTCAACTTTTGTGCTAAACTGTTTAACGCTGAACAATTCTTCAGGGATTTCTATGCTTATATCTTGTTTTACTTTTACTTGACAAGAAAGCCTTATATTATTTTTCATTTCTTCATCAGATAAAAGAGGTGCTTCAGTAGGTAATATAGGACCTACATCACTTAAAATTTTTACTTTACAAGCACCACAACTACCCTTTCCTCCACAAGCACTCGGAATAAAAATTCCTGTTTCGGACAAAGTAAAAAGCAAAGGTGTTCCGCCATTAACCTTTAATTTTTTAGAACCATTATTAATATCTACAGTCACTTCACCGTAATTATTGACAATTGAATCTACAATAGTTATCAAAGCTGCAAGGACAGCACTTAAAATCCCAACTATCAAAGCTGCGTATAATGCATTAATCATAAAAAATCACCTCACTGAACGCTTAGCATTCCAGCAAAACCTATGAATGCCATTGCCATGAATCCTATAGTTATAAGAGTTATTCCAGGCCCTTTAAGACCAGTCGGAACGGGAGCTTTGTCAACTTTTTGTCTTATAGCGGATAATGCCATTATTGCAAGCCACCAACCTAAACCTGAACCTAATCCATAAATAACAGACTGAATAAAAGAATAATTTCTTAATTGCATAAAAAGAGCGACACCAAGAATAGCACAATTAACTGTTATTAAAGGTAAAAATATTCCAAGAGCCATATACAAATTAGTAGAAACTCTTTCGATTAACATTTCCAAAACTTGTACTGTTGCTGCTATCACTATTATGAAAACTATATATCTTAAATATTCTAATTCAAAAGGAATCAAGATATAATTATAAACTATCCAGTTTAAAGCAGTTGTTATAGTAACAACAAAGGTTACAGCCATTCCAAGACCATTTGAAGATTTATAGTCTTTTGATACAGAAATAAAAGAACACATCCCAAGAAAATTAGAAAGAAGTATATTACTTGTAAAAATTGAAGCAAAAAATAAAACAAAAGGACTTATGTCAGGAGCCATTATTTATTTTCCCCCTTTACCATAATAGATTTTGCAATCCATATGAAAATAGCAAGCATAAAAAAAGCACTTGGCGGCATAACCATTATAGTCCAACTAGTAAAACTTTCAGGAAGTATTTTAAAACCAAAGAGCGTTCCAAAACCTAAAAGTTCTCTAAAAAATGCAATTGCAAGAAGAACTAGCATATAACCAGTTCCTGAAGTTATTCCGTCCCAAAATGAAATTAAAGGTTTGTTAGATTGAGCAAAAGCTTCTGCTCTTCCCATTATTATACAATTTGTTATTATAAGGCCGACATAAGGGCCTAATGCTCTGCTTACATCAGGTATATAAGCTCTCAAGATGATATCAACTATGATAACATAAAAAGAAATTATTAAAGTTTGAACTATCATTCTCACTTTTCTAGGCATAAAAGATTTTAAAGCAGACACAGTTAAATTTGTAAAACCCATGACTAAAACGACCCCTATCGTCATAATAGAAGTATTTATTAAATTATTAGTTACAGCGAGTGTAGAACAAATTCCAAGAATTTGAATGAATATAGCGTTGTTGTGCCATAAATTATTTTTTAAAATTCCCATATATGAATTATTCTGCATATTTTATCGCCTCCACTAAAGAAGAAAGCTTTTCAACGCTTTGATTTACAATTGTTTCTATTGATAAAGACGTATTCGTTGCTCCAGTAATAGAATCTACAAGACTATTGTCTTTATTTGTATCACCTTCACGAGGAGTGATAACAACTTTTATATTGCCGTTATCTAATTTCAAGTTTTTGAATTGCTCTTTAAACCATTCCTCTTCAATTCTTCCTCCAAGACCAGGTGTTTCATTATGAGAAATAAAATCAAGACCATGAATCCTCGTAAAATCTTCTTTCAAAGCTAATACGCCAGTAGCAGGACCCCATAAAGCATTACCAGTAAATATCATCGCATAAATATTTTCTCCATTAACCTCTGAAAAAAATATTTTTTGATCATTAATTTCTATTATTTTTACTTCTCTGTCGTATTTTTCATAAGCATCATTGTTATCTTTATATTCAATTCCAAAAGCATATAATACAGCTTTGATTTCAAAAAGCTCATTATTCATAGAGATTCTATCTTTTGTAAACTCATTTGCAAAAGCTAAAATAAAAACAAAAAAGAATGAAATAACAAATGTAAAAATTATAGTGTATAACTTACTTTGCTTATTCATGATTTCACCTTCTTTTTTGAAGAAATCATTAGATCTATCAATGCGGCAAAAGTATTAGCAGTTAAAATTGCAAAACTTGTACCCTCTGGGAACAAAGAAAAAGTTCTTACAAGAATTGCCGTTATACCTATAATAAAACCATAAATGAAATGAGATGTGTTTTTCTTTGGGGCAGAAACAGGGTCAGTAGCCATAAACACTGTTACAAATAAAAAGCTTCCTCCCATTATAGAAGTTATAGGATCTAAAGCTGCACCCACACCACTTGCATATAAAATAGAAGCCAACAAAAAACCACTTAAAAATGTTGAAGTAATTATTCTCCAACTAGCAGTTTTTGTTATTATTAAATAAACCGCACCTATTATAATTAAGAATGTTGGAGCTTCTCCAAAAGACCCTGCACGATTTCCAAAAAACATATCAAAAAAACTAACTGTTTCGCCACTTCTCATCAAAGCGAGAGGGGTTGCAGCACTTAAAGCATCTATACCCCAATTACCAGGCTTTACAAAACCCATAGTCATTTGATTTGCAAAAGTTATATACAAAAATAATCTTCCCACAATAGCCGGATTAAAAATATTTCTTCCAAATCCACCGTAAACCATTTTGCCAAATAATACAGCAAAAACAGTTCCAATAACTGCGACAGCTGGTGAAACGAGAGGGGGAAGAGATAAAACCATGAGCATGCATGTTACTAAAACCGCTTCTGAAACTTTTGTTTGTTTTTTCATTTTTGCTTTTTCCATTATAAACTCTGTTAAAATACCACTTAAAAAAACAAAAATGGAAAGTATAACTAAGTTAATTCCATACATATATAATGCGAAAAGGTATATAGGCGTTAAAGCGTATAAAACTTTTCTCATCATCGGTTGTTTCAAGAACACACAACCACCCCCATAAAAATATATTGATTTTAAAAAATATTTTCAATCATTATTATTTTAACATATGAAACGGTTTTTTTCAATAAAGAAAAGGCAGATTAAAAATATCTGCCTTTAAAAATTTAAATGAACATTTCAGAAAATAATTTTAAGTTCCTTTCTAAATTAACCCCGCTTAGTAAATCTTTTATAGCATTTTCATAATGATCGATTTCAACTTTAGGAATGAGAGATTTTTTTGCAATATTTGCAACTACAACTATATTCTGCATTTTAGGATCATTAAGTGTATCTAAAAAAATCCTATAATATGAAACATTTCTTTTTTTGCATTCGTTACTTAATAAATCAAGAGAAACTTCAGTATCTTTACCCATTCTTACAAATAGAGGCTGCCAATTTGCATCATAAAATATTAAATTACTATCTTTTTTAGAATAGTTTATCAAACCTCTTAGTGCTTCTGTTCTTTCAAGTGAAATAATTAAATCAGCATCATTTTTTTTGATTAAAGGGGAATAAATATCTTCTCCAATTTTCAAATGAGATTCTACTACCCCGCCCCTTTGAGCAAGACCATGAGTATCTACACCATAAACTTTATAACCAGCATAATCACAAGCTCTTATTAGTATTTCGCTTAAAAGACCTATTCCTTGTCCACCAACTCCGCTTAAATATATATTAAACATTATTTTCACCTTCTTTTGATTCTTTTTTAGGTTTAATTGCTGTTGAAGGACAAGTTTGCATACATGAACCATCACCTATACACAAATCTTCATGAACTGATATTTTTCCTTTAGAATCTTTTTGGAATGTAGGACACGCAAATCTTTCTATACACTCATAAAATAAAGTACATACATCTTTATCAACTTTAACTTTTCTCGTTATGAAAACACCTTTTTTTCGTTGTTCTCTTGTAAATTTCAACATACAAGGATGTTTTGCAATAATAACTTTAAAACCTTCTATTTCTACAAACTCTCTAACAGTATCAATTAGTTTTTTTTGTGAATAAGCATCTATTTCTGCAATATATTTAACGCCAAATGATTCAAGAACTTTTTTTATCGAAATTGAAGATGTGTCGGAATTGAAATTTTTTCCAACCGCAGGATGATCTTGATGACCAGTCATGGCAGTAGTACCGTTTTCCATAACTATCAAAGTAAAATTATGTTTGTTAAAAATAGCATTTATTATTCCCGGAAGACCCGCATGAAAAAATGTGGAATCTCCTATAAAAGTTACAACCTTTCTCTCTTTATTGTTAATAGAAAGTCCTGAAGCTGTTGAATTACCGTGACCCATAGATAATAATACTTGTCCCATATTATAAGGAGGAAGAAAACCTAACGTGTGGCAACCTATATCTGCAACAGTTATATCTTTTTCTTTCAAAGCTTTTTTTACTGCATAAAAAGCTGATCTATGACCGCATCCGGGACACATTTGTGCAGGTCTTTTCGGGACATAAATTTCTTCAAATTTTTCAGAATCAGTATTAGAAATAAGATCTGGCCATAAATTCTTAATTACTTTTTCTACTTTATCAGGAGTATACTCGCCTAACCAATCTTCTAATGAAGATTTCCCAATTATTTTTACATTTAAATTATTTTTATAAGCTATATATACGATTTCTTTTTCAAGAATATCATCAAGTTCTTCAAGGATTTTAATTTCTTCATGTTTTTTTAAAAAATCTATTATAATTTTTTCTGGTAAAGGATAAACAATACCTAATTTTAAAATATCAGGTTTTTTATTTGAGTTCTTTAAAACATCTATTAATGATAAATAAGGACCGCCATAAGTTATAATGCCTCTTTTATTATCTTCGTTAATAAAAACTTTATTAATTTTAGTTTTTTGAGAGTATTCAGAAACGGAATTAAGCTTTTTCAAAGCCTTTTCTTTCATTGGAAACACTTCAGAAGTTATTGGTATGTAAGGACCATTAGAAACGTCAAAATCACTTTTAAAAGAGTTTTCTATAGGAGTATAATTACCGAAATCAACTTTTTGTTTCGCATGACAAACATGAGTTGTCAACCTTAAAATAACAGGCATCTTTAATTTTTTAGATAATTCAGTTGCTTCTAAATACATTTCATAAACTTCTTGTGGAGTAGAAGGTTCGAAAATAGGGGTATAAGAAAGTTTTGCATAATGTCTATTATCTTGTTCATTTTGAGAAGAATTTGCACCAGGATCATCACCAAGAATTATTACCATACCTCCTATCAATTCAAGAAGTGATAACTGGACGAATGAATCTGCCGCTACATTCAATCCAACGCTTTTAAAGAAAACGGCAGATAAATTCCCATTAACACTTGAACCAAAAGCTACTTCAGTTGCAACTTTTTCATTTGTTGAAAACTCGAAATAAAAAGGACGTTTTTCTAAAGGTATAGAGCTAATCGCACCGGCTATTTCAGGTGTTGGAGAACCGGGATAAGAAGTTATTACTTTTGTGTTAGATTCAATCATTGCTCTTACAATAGCAGTATTTCCCATGACAATTTCCGAAAAGCTTTCTTTTTTTAAAAGCATTTCACCCAATAATTTCAATTTGATCGCCTCGCATATTAAATATTTTGATAAAAAGTTTAAAAAAACATTTCTTACTATTACATTATACTACATAATTACGATAAATAAAAGTTCTATTTTAAAGCATAAGAGAAGAAGAAATGTAAAAAATAAAAATTAACTTTGAATTTTATGTTATTATATATTATAATATAGTAGAAAGTTGGAAAGTAGAAAGGGAAAAACCATCAAAACATTATTAAAAAAGATTTTGAATTAATTCCCCTCTTGAGGGGTGGCAATCGTAGATTGACGGGGTGGACAGTTTTTTAATCATTTTCCGTTTTTCCTAATAGAATTCAAATATTTTTGAAAGGGGATGTTTTAAAATGGCAAAAAAAGTATATATTGTAGGTGCTGGAACTGCCGGATTAGCTGCAGGTATAAGACTACAAAATAAAGGATTTCAAGTTGAAATATTTGAAAAAAATGAAAAAATAGGAGGCAGAATGTATCAACTTGAAAAAGATGGATTCAAATTTGATGTAGGGCCTACTATAATTATGATGCCAAAAGTTTATCAAGAGGTATTTGAGCAAACAGGAAGAAATGCCAATGATTACATTCCTATTCAAAAACTTGAACCTATATACACAATTCAATACGATGAAAATCAAACGGTTGATATTTCGACAGATTTAGCACATTTAACTGAATTTTTAGAAGATATAAGTGAAGAAGATACTTTAGGATATTATAATTATTTAACAAAAACATATAAAAAATATTTAGTAGCTAAAAATCATTTTATAGAAAAATCATTCAGAAAACCATCGGATTTTTATAATCCAAAAACATTAATCAACGCTTTAAAACTAAAAACTTTCAACAATGCTTATAACGAAATATCGAAATATGTTAAAGATGAAAGACTAATGAAAATGCTTAGTTTTCAAACTTTGTATATAGGAATATCCCCACATAACGGGCCATCTATTTATACAATAATACCAATGATAGAAACGATTTATGGTGTGTGGTATATAAAAGGTGGTATGTACACTATGGCTTCGAAAATGGCAGAGCTTTTTGAAGAAATAGGAGGAAAAATTCATTTAAATAGTAAAGTAGAAGAAGTAATCATTGAAAATAAAAAAGCCAAAGGAATTATAGTTGATGGTAATAAATATTTTTCTGATTATATTTTAGTAAATTCAGATTTCCCGTATTCGATGAAAAATTTGATAAAAGAAAATAAAAATAAAGGGAAATATACAGATGAAAAGATAGATAAAATGGATTATTCTTGTTCTTGTTTTTTAATGTATTTAGGAGTAAAAGAAAAAATATCAAAAGACCTTCAAGTTCACAATATCATCTTCGCAGAAGATTTTGAAAAAAATATTTCAGATATTTTTGAAGGCGAAGACCCTAAAGATCCATCTGTTTATCTGTATGTTCCCACAAAATTAGATGATTCTTTAGCTCCTGAAGGAAAAGAAGTTTTATATGTTTTAGCTCCTGTACCTGAATTAAAAACAAGAAATAAAGAATGGACTGAAGAAGAAATAAACGAATATAAAAAAATTATTTATGATAAAATAAAAACAAAAAAAGGATTAGAAAATATAGAAGACTTAATAGAATTAGAAATGATTTATACTCCAAATAATTTTAAAGATAAGTTCAATGCGTTATATGGAGCAACATTTGGATTAGCACCGACTTTACTTCAAAGCAATTATTTTAGACCTCAAAATAAATTTAAATACGTTGAAAATTTATATTTCACCGGAAGCTCAGTACATCCGGGAGCAGGGGTTCCTATTGCACTTACATCTGCAAAATTATCTGCTGACGAAATAATAAAAGATTCAGAAGTTTGTGATTGAAAAATGGCATTAAACGATGATTATAAATATTGTGAAAAAATAATAAAAAAAAATTCATTGACTTTTTATAAAGCGTTTTCTTTGTTAGAAGAAACTAAAGCGAAAGCTGTTTATGCAATTTATGCTTTTTGTAGACATTCAGATGATGCTATAGATGTTTATAACTCAATAGAAAAACTTGAAGTTTTGGAAAAAGAATTAAAGCTATTTGAAAAAGGTGAAATTATAGAAAAGCCTTTTTGGAGAGCTTTAAAAGATGTGTTTGAAAAATTTAATATGGATATTAAACCTTTTTATGAAATGATAGAAGGACAGAAGATGGATAATAAATTTTCCAACATAAAAACACAAGATGAATTACTCGATTATTCTTATTATGTTGCAGGAACTGTTGGATTGATGATATTACCAGTAATAGCTTCTAAAAATCATAAAACTTTAAAAGATTCGGCGATAAAGTTGGGCAAAGCTATGCAAATTACTAATATTTTAAGAGATGTTGGAGAAGATCTTAAAAATAATAGAGTTTATATTCCAAAAGAAATAATGGAAAAATTCAATTACTCTTATGAAGATTTAAATATGAAAAATTTAAACGATAATTTTAAAAAATTATGGGAATATGAAGCACAATTTGCACAAAGATTATACGATGAATTTTACAAAGAAATAGATCTTTTTGATTTTGATACAAAAACAGCTGTTTTAACATCTGCAAAATTGTATAATGCAATTTTAGATACCGTTAGAAAAAATAATTACGATTGTTTTAATAAAAAAAATTATGTTAATTTTAAAGAGAAAATAAAAATTATTACTAAAATAAAATCTGAAATTGTTTAAGGGGGCAAGAAAATGAATTTATTAGGGATTTTAGTGTCTGTAGTATTTATTTTTTTTATAATAGGATTATCCTCTTTTTTGACTAAAAAGAAGATTCTAACTGGAGAATCCTCTAGAAAATTTATACATATAGGCGTATCAAACTGGTGGATTATAGCTATGATTTTTTACGATAATTTTATTTATGCATCAATAGTTCCTGCGCTTTTCATAATAATAAATTATGCCTCATATAAAAAGAATATTTTCAAATCTATGGAAAGAGGAAAAGGAAAAGAAGATTTAGGAACGGTATATTATGCAATTTCTTTATTTATACTTGCTATAATAACTTTCAATTTCACTACCCCATATATAGGAGCTATGGGAATATTAGTTATGGGTTATGGCGATGGTTTTGCAGCTTTGATAGGTGAAAAATACGGAAAAATGAAAGTTTTGTTTAATAAAAATAAATCGTTAGTAGGAACATTCACAATGTTTTTTGTTTCGTTTTTTGTAGCTGTTTTAGTTTCTTACTTTGCAGGAGATTCAAGAATTTTTATAAACGCCTTAATTATAGCTTTAGTATCTTCTTTAATAGAATTGATTTCTCCATATGGAACTGATAACCTTACAGTACCACTTTCGGCTTCTTTTATTTATTATTTGATGACGTTATACTGATACATAGAAAAATTTTTTTGAGGTGGTTTTGTTGAATATTTTTATAGGTATATTGTTAAGTAGTTCAATATCAATTTATGCATTTAAAAAAAGATCTTTGAGTAAAAGTGGTACTTTATCAGCAATTTTATTGGGTTCTTTATTATATCTGTTTGGAGGATTTTATTTTTTTGCGTTGATGATATCTTTTTTTATATCTTCTTCTTTACTAACAAAATTTAAAAAAAATAAAAAAGAAGAATTAGAAATTATGCATGAAAAAACCGGAAATAGAGATTACACTCAAGTTTTTTCAAACTCTTTTGCAGCAATTGTTTATGCTTTTTTGTATTACATAACTTCAATGCATGTATTCATTTTAGCTTTTGCAACAGTTTTTTCTGCAACAAATTCCGATACTTGGGCTTCCGAACTAGGAGTTTTAAGTAAAAAAAGACCTTTTTCGATATTAAACGGAAAAATCTTACAAAGAGGAATGTCTGGCGGAATAACTTCTTTGGGGACTTTAGCCTCTTTCTTTGGAGCATTATTGGTATCTTTTGTATTTGTTGTAGGGTATGTTTTTAAATTCAATGGAATTAAGGGTTTTAAAGACATCATAGTTTCTTTTATTTTAATTTTAACTGGAGGATTCTTAGGCTCTATAATAGATAGTATTCTTGGAGCATCAATACAAGGGATTTATGAAAATATTAAAACAAAACAAATTACAGAAAAAAGATTTGAAAATGGAATGGAAAATAAATTGATAAGAGGCTTTAAATTTATCAACAATAATATGGTGAATTTTTTAAGTTCTTTATTAGCAAGTGTCTTGGTTGTTGTTGTATATTATTTCGTATTAAATAATTGAAGAAAATAAAAGTTTATGTTATAATAGTTTGTCATGCAAACTATTGTAGAGGGGTGAATTTTTTGTATATATTAAAAAAAGATGGGAATTTTATTTTTAGAAGTACAAGTGCTAATGGTAAAGGTTTTATAACCCCATTAGCTACAGATGCACATTTACATTTTATAGCCCTTGGAGAAAAATTAAATAGTATTGATTTAGAATTTAAAAGTTTGTCAGAAATAAAAGAAGCGATATTGTTGAAATTGAAGGAAAAACCATCAAAACTTATAATGCGAGGTTGGGCAGAGCCTGATGCAGAACCAACAAAAAAGTTTTTAGATGAAATCAACTCAGAAATTCCTATAATGCTTGTAAGAAGATGCGGCCACATAGCAGTTATTAATTCTAAAACATTTGAAGAATTAAATTTTGAAGGGTTTGAAAAGTATATAAAATTTGATACCGGAAGAATTGTTGAAAGTTCAATTCATCTTTTTTATGAAAAATTTGGTGTTTATACTGATATTCAAAAAAATTTTGAAAAAGTTGAAAATTATATGCTAAATTTGGGGTATGGATTTGTTCATTCAGATGATTTGCATGGAATCAAACCAGAAAATCTCCCATATGAAAACACAAAAATAAAAGTGTTTGAAAAAGTAGCAATTGAGAATTATGAAGATTTAGTTTTTAAATTCAGCAACGGATATTTCAAAAATTTTAATTCAGTAAAAATGTTTTTAGATGGATCTTTTGGAGGTAGAACAGCTTACTTAAAAGAAAAATACAGTGATGCGGATACTAAAGGAGAATTGTTGTGGAGTGAAGAAAACCTCGAAAAAGTTCTAAGATTTTGTGAAAAAAACAAATTTCATCTTGCGATGCATGCGATAGGAGATGGAGCTTTAGATGTTATATTAAATGTTTTTGAAAAAGTGAAACCTATTTTAACTCATAGAGTTATTCATGCCGCTTTAATCCAAAATTATCAGCTTGATATAATTCAAAAACATAAATTAATTCTTGATATGCAGCCAACCTTTATAAAATCAGATATACATATATTAAATAAAAGACTTGGAGATAGAGAGAAATACTCATACAGATTTAAAGAAATAAGTGATAGAAAAATTCCTTATTTTATTTCTTCTGATGCACCTATAGAGAGAGTATGTTGGTGGGAATACCCAGAAATACTCGCAGGACATGGAATCAGTTATAAAGAATCTCTCATGAAATTATTTTATGCCCCTGAAGAAATTGATGGATTTTCAAGAGAGGCAAGCATGGAAGAATATCATCTTCAATATAAAAATAATCCTTTTGAAAATTATGAGTATCCTGAAAAAATATTTATTAAAGGAAATGAAAAAAATTTTCAATCAAAATAAAAGCTGAAAGGCTTTTATTTTTTATGAGTTGTCAAGTGTTAATTTAGGTTTTTTTAGATAACTAAATTCAAATAAAAGCTTTTTTATTTGAAATTCTTTTGATTTGACAATTTTTAAATTTTGTGTTATAATAAAGATGTTTAAAATGACGATATTTCAGCCCCTTTTTTTAAATCTTCTGAAATCCTTTCATTATTCTTTCATTAAAACTACAAAAACGCCTCAAAAATAAAAAAATAATATTTATCGTTTAAGGACATTATTGTTCACAAGTTTTTTGGTCGAAATTTTAGGAGGTGTGTTTTATGAGTACGAAATTTTTTAGTAAAAGCGAAGTATATGTTTTAAAAAAGATAGAAAAAAAAGAAGATTTTTTTGACGAAGATTTTAATTTTAGTAAAAGAGATATAGCAGAATTTTTAAATGAACATCTTGATAAATTTGGTGATCCGGTAGAAGATATAAAGAAATCTATAGATTATGCTTTATCATCATCAAGTGCCAAAGGCGGATTTTTGTTAGTTTTACACGATGAAGATGAAATACTTGGAAGTGTTATAATAAACAACACTGGAATGAATGGATACATACCGGAGCATATTTTAGTTTATATAGCAGTTCATTCTAAATTAAGAGGAAAAGGTATTGGAAGAAAACTTATAGAGGAAACGAAAAAAATTTGTGATGGAAATATTGCCCTTCATGTTGAATATGATAACCCAGCAAAAAAACTTTATGAAAGAAGTGGATTTGAATCTAAATATGCAGAAATGAGATTTGAAAATGAATAAAAAATAAAAGCCGAAAGGCTTTTATTTTTTTGCCTCTTGACAACTATATTCTTATATGTTAATATAGTTATGAAATTAATAAGGAGGTTTTTTTATGCAAAAATATTATTATCAGGCTAACATAGCAAAAAGTATTGCTCATCCTGTAAGATTAGAAATAATAAATATGCTTTTGAAAGAAAAAAAGCAATGCGTGTGTATGATTACTGAAAAATTAAATGTTTCACAATCAGCTGTTTCGAAGCATTTAGATGTTTTGAAAAAAACGGAAATCGTAGATTCTGAAAAAGATGGTTTGAAAGTATGGTATTTTATAAAAAATAAAGAAATATCTATAATTATGAAAGCTCTTGATAATTTATTAATTAAAGAAATTGAAGATAAACAAAAAATTATTTTTGGAGGGAATTTATGAAGAAAACGACAAAATTTGTAATTTTTATTGTTGTATTTTTAGGAGCTTTTTTTATTCCGTTTGAAACCGAAAAAATTCAAGAGGCTCTTTTAGAAGCTTTTCATATGCTTCAGGAATATGCAAGAGAACATGTTTTGTTTTGTTTAATTCCTGCTTTTTTTATTGCAGGGGCTATTGCAAATTTTATTTCTCAACAAGCTGTAATTAAATATTTTGGGGGGCAAGCAAAAAAAATAGTTTCTTATACTGTGGCATCAGTTTCTGGAATGATTTTAGCGGTATGTTCATGTACTGTGTTGCCTTTGTTTTCAGGTATTTATAAAAGAGGTGCTGGAATAGGTCCGGCAACAGCTTTTTTATATTCGGGACCTGCTATAAATATTTTAGCAATTATTTTAACAGCAAGAATATTAGGATGGCAGTTAGGACTCGCAAGAGCAGTAGGTTCTATAATATTTGCGGTTGTAATAGGGCTTTTAATGGCTTTTATTTTTAGAAAAGAAGAAAAAGAAAGACAAAAAGGGGCTTTAAATTTTGGTCAAGATATAGATACTGGAAGAAAAGGGTATCAAAATATATTATATTTTGTTGTTATGATATTAATATTAATATTTGCGACTTGGAGTAAACCTGAAAATAATTCTGGTTTTTGGCATGTTATTTTTACTATCAAATGGCCGCTTGTGATTTCATTACTTGTTGCTTTATTCTTAATTGCAAAATTTTGGTTTAAAAAAGATGAAGTGAAATCGTGGTTTGAATCAACTTGGCAATTTGCAGAGCAAATTTTACCTCTTCTTTTCGCAGGGGTTTTAATAGCTGGATTTTTAATGGGTAGACCTGAATCTGATATGGGTTTAATACCTGCCGAATGGGTAGCTAGATTTGTTGGCGGAAATTCTGTTTTGGCAAATTTTACTGCGTCAATTTTAAGTGCGTTTATGTACTTTGCTACATTAACTGAAGTGCCTATTTTGCAAGGTTTGAGAGGTTTAGGAATGGGAGAAGGACCATCGCTAGCGATGCTTTTATCTGGGCCGGCATTAAGTTTGCCTAATATGCTTGTTATAAGAAGTGTTTTAGGAACTAAAAAAACTGTTGTTTTTGTTTTGTTAGTAGTTGTTATGGCAACGATAGCAGGAACAATATATGGTGTAATAATAGGTTAAAAATAATTAAGGGAGCAGTAATGCTCCCTATTCTACAGAATTTTTAATTTCTTCGTATTTTTCATCAATTTGTTTTTTTTCTTCTTTTATAGTCGTTAATTTTTTTCTTGCATAAGTTAATATATCAAGAGCTTTTTTGTATATTTCTAAAGCATTTTCAATATCATTTTCTTCTGTAGCATTTTGAAAATAGTCGTTAATTTCTTCCAATAAAGCTATTTGCTCTTTAAATTTCATTTTTTCAATATCTTTTTTAGTAAGTTTTATAATTTCTTCCATAATAAAAACTCCTTTTTTTTATTTTAAGATTCCCACGTTTCGCATTTTTTTATAATGCTATCTGCTTGTCCGTCTTTTAATACTATTTGAACTTCGTCATCTTTTTTTAGAAGATTAACAGAATCTATTATTTTTCCATCTTTCTTTATAATACTTCCTTTATTTAAAAAAGAAGCGAAAGGACTGTTTACAGTTAAATTTTGAAATGATTTCGTGATGTTGTTTTCTTTATTTTTTATATTTATATCCATGTAAAAAGAATTATTTTTAATATAATCAAAAAATTTATTTTCTAAAGAATTGGTTAAAACATCAATTTTTGATTTTGTATGAAAAATTTTATTTTGTAAAAGAGTTTTAGTAGATTCATTTAAAATATCATTAATTTCTCTATCAAATTTTGAAAAAGAGGAATCAACTTTTTCTTTTTCTCTTGCAAGTAAATTATTTAAATACATTTTTATTTTATCAAGAGAATCTTTATCGGCAATTTTTTCAATGTTATTTTGAATTATTTTAAAAGAATAAAATATTTCATGTTCCAAATTTTTCAAATTGTCATTATATTCATTTATTTGATTTGTTATGTCTCTTGATACTTCTGTTGGAGTAGAATAATTTTTCCAACTTACATAATCAGGAATAGTTTTGTCTTGTTCGTGACCTATACCTGTTAAAATTGGAATTCTTTTATTGAATGAAGCGATTAAAATACCTAATTTCTCATCATCAAAATACATTAAATCACTTTTTGAACCACCGCCTCTTATAATAACGGCAACATCATAGTCAATTTTTGAAGTCAGAATTTTTCTAAGTGCTTTTTCTATACCGGGAACAGTTTGCGCACCTTGCATAGGTGCGGGGTATAAATGAACAATTGGAATATTAACAGCGTGATTAATATTTTTTTCAAAATCGCCAAAACCTGCAGCGGTAGGAGAAGAAATAACTGCTATTTTTTTAATAGGTTCAAGACCTTTAAGAGAATTTTCGCTAACTCTTAAAAGGTTTTTAAGCTTAAGAGAAGCTAAAATTTTTTTTCTTTTTTTTTCGATTTCAGATTCCCCAAGAGGAAGTATAGAATTTACACTTATAATATATTTCGCCCCTGATTTCCAAAAGTCAATTTTGCCTTTTAATATCCATTTTTTACCGGGTAATTCAGAAGGGGATTTTAAAGTTTCAAAAGAAAAAATATATTTTAAAAGACCTTGCGGTATAAATGCTGTTAAGCTATAGTTTGAATTATTTATTTGTTGAGAAATTTCTATAAACAAATCGCCTCTTTTACTTTTTTTTGCAGAGGTTATATCTGATTTAACTTCAATTTGAGTATCGTAAAGAGGAGACTTTTGAAATATTATTTTTAATTGTTCGGTTAATTCTGCGATGTTTTCAAATTTTACTATATCAGGAAAATTATTTTCCGGAAATAACAATAGTTAACTCACCTCTGATTTCATCTTTTTCATTTAGTTTTATAAGTACTTCAGAAATTTTTCCACGCAAAAATTCTTGATAAATTTTTGTCATTTCTCTTGCAATACATACTTCTCTATCCCCTAGTATATTTTGAATATCGATTAAACATTTTACAATTCTATTTGGAGATTCAAAAAACACTATTACATAATCATTTTCAGTTAAATTTCTTAAAAGTCTTCTTCTGTTTTTATCTCTTGGAAGAAACCCTAAAAAAATAAATTTTGACGCGGGAAATCCGCTGGCGGCAAGTGCCGTTATTGGGGCAGAGGGGCCTGGAATAACATCTATTTCTATACCATTTTCTACACATTTTTGAATCAATTGATAACCTGGATCTGAAATTACTGGCATACCAGAATCACTTATAAGACAACATATATTGTTCTTTTTTATTATTTCAAAAGCGGAAGAAACTTTCCTTTCAGCAGTAGCTTCATTAAAGGTGAATAATTCTTTTGTACCTATTTCAAAATGATTCAATAATTTAATTGAAACTCTTTTATCTTCAGTAAAAATTACGTCTGCTTCTTTTAAAATTTTTACAGCACGAAATGTCATATCTTCAAGATTTCCAAGAGGTGTTCCTACTATAATTAATTTTGACATTTAAAACCTCCAATTTTCAAGCGTTTTAATAATTTCTCTAGGGGATAAATCGGTTTTACCAGCAAATTCAGCGTTGTTATAACCATCTAAAAAAGTTACTTCTTTAATATCCTCTAAAGAGTTAGTTATTTTTTTTAGCTCATTTTCAAAATCATCTATAGGAATACTTTTTTGCTCTATTTCTAAAAGATGTTGTATTTCTTCAAATGGTTTTAAATAATAAATTTTGTTGTTTAAATTGATTAAATTATCTATTATTATTTCTGGATCGTTGTTTATAAAAAATCTTTCTTTTACAACAACTCTCCTTTTAGATAAATTATCGAAATTTATCTCGGTTTCGTTAATTTTTTCTTCTTCTTCTATTCTTTTTTCTTTGCTAATTTCGATTTTACTATTTTTAGTCCATATTTTTTTGTTGCAGTCAAAAACCAAACGATATCTTTCATTAAAATCATACCATTGAGCTATTAAAATTTTTTTAAAACTTTTTTTTACGAGACTATCAAAAAGTTTTTTAGATTTGATAATATATTTTCTTTCTATTTCTATCATAAAAAACCTCCTAAATTGACATGTTTCTATTCTTTTATTTTATCATATATTGTGGTTAAATACAATTCTTTAAAGTATAAATAATTAAAATCGGAATAGGCATAAAAAAAATTGAAAAATATTTGCTTGATAAAATTAAGTTTAATTATAAAATGTTAATTTTTTTTTAATTAAAGCAAACTTGAAAATATATGATAAGTATGATAAAATAATTTAGGTGAAAGTTTTAGAAAACAATATTTTGTGGAGGACTTAAATAATGGAAAACGAAAATTATGTTGCAGAGTTATCTATAGAGGATATTATTAGGATATTTAGAAAGCATATTGTTATTTTTATTCTTACTGTTATATTGGTAGTAGCTGCAACATTTGTTTACTTGATGTATACAACACCAATTTATCAATCAAGCACTACTTTAAAAGTACAACCTTCTTCTGGGTCCTCAATAGGAGATATCTTTGGAGCTGGATTGCAAACATCAAGACCCCAGATTGCTACAGAGATTGAACTTATTAAAAGTAGAAGAAATCTTGAAGAAGTAATTATTAGATTGAATTTACTTGAAGAATATAAAGCTGGTACAGAAAATCCGGATTTAATCAATATAAATTCAGTTATCAATTCTTTAAATAATATGATTTCTGTTTCTTCAGTAAGAGATACTAATATAGTAAGAATTTCTGTGGAATCTATTAATCCAAAACTTGCAGAAAATATTGCCAATGAACTTGCAGATGTTTATAATGAGTTTTTAAAAAGTCTTTCTCAAAATGAATTTACTGTGAGAAGGGAATTTATTCAAAGCCAAATACCTGTTTTAGAGAGAGAATTAGCAATTGCACAAGATGAATTGAAAAAATTTAAAGAGAAAAATAATTTGTTTGTTTTAGAAACAGAAGCTAAAACTCTTTTGGAGTTTATTACTTTTTACGATCAACAGATTAATTCTAAAGAGCTTCAGAAAGCAGAAATAGAAGCATCAATAAAAGTTTTAAATAATCTTTTTGAAAACGAAAGTTATAAAATAGTTTCAAATTCTCAAGCGATATCTTCAAATCAAATTATTCAACAACTTAGAACTAAACTTGTTAATTTGCAAGTAGAATATGCAGGATTATCTTCGACAATGACTTCAACTGATCCTAAATTAATAAATATAAGACAACAAATATTACAAACGGAATCATTAATAAAAGAAGAAGTAGAATTGCAAGTATTTTCAGGAATTGAATCTTTAAATCCTAATTATACAAATCTTTATATGGAATTAATTAACGAGCAAACAAAATTAGAAATAATAAAAAGTAGTATAGAGTCTACTCAAAAACTTGCTCAAGTTTATCAAATAAGATTAAGAGAGCTTCCAGCCCTTGAACAGATAATGATAGATATTCAAAGAAACATAAAAGTTAAAGAAAGTTTGTACATTTTAATGTTGGAGAAACTCGAAGAAATAAAAATAGCAGAAGCAGGAGTTCTTGGTACGGCAAATGTTATTGATAGAGCATATACGCCTAATTCGCCTATAAAACCAAATAAAAAATTAACGATGGCAATAGGCGGAGTATTAGGGATATTTTTAGGGATTCTTTTGATATTTCTAATAGAAATGCTTGATAAAAAAGTGAAAGATGAAGAAGAAATAAAAAGAATTACTAAGGGAACTCCTATAATTGGAAGGATTCCGCATCTTGAAATAGAAAAAATTTATGAAAAACCTGAACTTGTAGTATTAAATAAACCAACATCTCCAGGGGCAGAATCTTATAAACTATTATCTACAAATATAAATTATATTAACGGAACAGAAGAGGCAAGTTGTATTAGTGTTACATCTTCAGGTCCTGGTGAAGGAAAAACGATTACATCTACAAATTTAGCTATTTCATATGCTCAAAATGGTCTTAAAACTTTATTAATAGATGCGGATATGAGAAAACCAAGACTTGAAAAAATTTTAATGATAGAAAGAGCAAAATTGGGAGTAGTGAATCATTTAATTAAAGATGTGCCTTTAGAAAAAATAATTTTAACTGAACAAGGTGGAATAGAAAATTTTGATGTTCTTCCTGTAGGGGTGATACCCCCAAATCCTACAGCACTTTTAACCTCAAACAAATTTAAAGGAATGATATTAAATTTGAAAGAAAAGTACGATAAAATAATAATAGATCTTCCGCCAATGCAGGCGGCAGCGATAGTATCGAAATATACAGATGGTTTATTGTTAGTTATAAGAGCTGATAAGACACATAAAACTGGATTAAAACTTGTAATAGATAATTTTGTTACTTCAGGAACAAATCTTTTAGGAACAGTTATAAATGATATTTCAGAAAAAACGTCAAATTACTATTACTATTACTATTACTATTATCAAGATACCGATAAAAAAGGTAAAAGAAGAAAAAAGAAAGAAAATAAAAGAAATTAAGTTTTAATTATACTAATAATGATCAATTTATTTAAAGGACAGACTTTCATATAATTATGTTTTGAAAGTTTGTTTGCTTTTTTAGTCAAATATATATTTATTATGGAGGAAAAAAATAATGGAAAATGAGAACTACGTCGCAGAATTATCTATAGAAGATATTATTAGGATATTTAGAAAACATATTATTGTTTTTATTCTTACTGTAATAATGATTTTGGTTATTACATTTATTTATTTGATGAATTCAACACCAATTTATCAATCAAGTACAACTTTAAAAGTTCAATCTTCTTCTGGTTCTTCTATAGGAGATATTTTTAGTGTTGGTATGCAAACTTCAAGACCACAAATAGCTACAGAGATTGAATTAATAAAAAGCTTCAAAAATTTAGAAAAAGTAGTGTTAAATTTAGATTTGATTTCAAGATATAAAGAAAATGTAGAAAACCCTGATATTGTTGATGTTGATTATGTTGTATCACGTATTGAACAAATGATCTCGGTTTCTTCAGTAAGAGATACAAATATAGTTAGAATAGCTGTTGAATCATCTGACCCATTATTAGCTCAAAATGTTGCTAATGATTTGGCCGAAGTATATAATCAATTACTAAAAAGTTTGTCTCAAAATGAATTTACTGCTAGAAGAAAGTTTATACAAAATCAAATTCCTGTTTTAGAAAGAGAATTACATTTAGCTCAAAATGAACTTAGAAAATTTAAAGAAGAAAATTCTTTATATTTAATAGACAAAGAAATTGAAAAATTGATTGATTCTATGGTATATTACGATCAAATGATTACAACAAAAGAATTAGAAAAATCAGAGGTTGACTCAACTATAAAAGTAATTCGCAAGCTTTTCGAAAACGAAGATTATAAAATATTGGCAAGTTCGCAAGCTATAACTTCTAATGAAATTATACAAAACCTTAGAAAAAATTTAGTTAATCTTCAAATTGAATATGCAGGATTATCAGAAACAGCAGCTTCTACGGATCCTAGACTGATAAACTTAAGGCAACAAATAATGCAGACAGAAAAACTTATAAAAATTGAAATAGAAAAATTAATGATTTCTGATATAGAATCTTTAAATCCAAATTATATGAATTTATACATGGAACTTATAAATGAACAGACAAAATTAGAAATACTTTCAAGTTCTATAGAGGCGTTGAGGGAAATAGAGTTAATTTTTAAAGATCGTTTGAGCGAATTACCTTATTTGGAACAGATGATGATAGATTTTAATAGAAATGTTAAAGTTAAAGAAACTTTATATATACTTATGCTTGAAAAGCTTGAAGAAGTAAAAATAGCAGAAGCTGGTGTAGTAGGAACTGCTAATGTTATTGATGAAGCAAGATTACCTAAATTGCCTGTAAAGCCAAACAAAAAATTAACAATGGCAATTGGAGGAGTTTTAGGGATATTTCTGGGGATTCTTGTAGTTTTTTTATTAGAAATGCTAGATAAAAAAGTAAAAGACGAAGAAGAAATCAAGAGACTTACAAAAGGATTGGCTATTTTAGGAAGGATTCCTCATTTTGAAGTAGATAAAAAATTTGAACAACCAGAATTGATTGCCTTTAATATTCCTATTTCTCCAACAGCAGAAGCTTATAAATTAACTTCTACAAATATAAATTTTATAAATAGTGAAGAACCAAAATGCATAAGTTTCACCTCTTGTGGACCGGGAGAAGGGAAAACTCTTACATCGACAAATTTAGCTATTTCATATGCACAGAATGGACTTAAAACTTTATTGATTGATTCGGACATGAGAAAACCAAGACTTGAAAAAATTTTGAATATAGAAAAAGTAAAATTAGGAATTGCAAATCATTTAATTAAGAATATTTCATTAGATAGGGTAATTTTGAAAAATCAAAATAATATAGAAAATTTTGATGTTTTGCCTGTCGGAGTAATACCTCCAAATCCTACAGCTCTTATAACATCTAACAGTTTTAAAGAAATGATAGAATCTTTGAAAAAAGATTACGATAAAATAATAATAGATCTTCCGCCAATTCAAGCTGCAGCGGATGCTATGATAGTTTCAAAATATACCGATGGATTGGTTCTCGTGGTTAGGGCGGATAAGACTTTAAAAACAGGCTTAAAATTTGTTATAGATAATTTGAATACTTCTGGAACGAAAATATTAGGAGTTATTGTTAATGATATATCTCAAAAAAGTGCAAGTTATTATTATTATTATTATTATCATGAAGATGAGAAGAAGAAGCGAAAAATAATTCGAAAAAATGATTAATTATTATTTTTCGAGTAAAGTAAAAGTTTTGTTTTAATTAATTTAAATTTTATTAAAAGTATGATATAATTTACTTAATTAAAAAATTACGGGGGGATAAATAATGATAGACATTCATACGCATCTTTTGCCCGGAGTAGATGATGGGGTAAAATCAAAAGAAGAAACGATAAAATTACTTGAAAATTATAAAAAAAATGGATTTGAACATGTTTTTTTAACACCTCATGTTAATGAGCCTTTTGTTAAAACTGATATTGAACATATAAAAAAAACATTTGATTCATTAAAAAAGGAATTTGATAACACAGGAGTAAAAACTTATCTCGCGTCTGAATTATATTTAAAACCCAACCCCAAAGGTTATATCCCTATTTTAGATCAATTTATATTGATAGAGTTGCCCGTAGATACTTATCCGCATTATGTTTTAGATGAAATATTTGAATTGCAGTTAGAAGGGTATGACATAATTCTTGCGCATGTTGAAAGATATGTTTGGCTTTATAAAAATCCGAAAATGCAGGAAAAATTAAAAGAAATGAACGTATATTTTCAACTTAATATAAGTTCAGTAAATATAAAAGAAGGAAAATACTATTTAGAGAATGATTATATTGATTTTTTAGCTTCAGATAATCATGGTTCAAGTAGGAAAGATATAAATCTAAAGGAATTTAAAAATTATAAAAATTTAATGGATAAATCAAAAAAAATATTGGGGTTATAAAAAAGCAGGGGATTCACCCCTGCTTTTTTTTATCGTCATCATTTATTAAGTTAGCCATCGGATCTTCCATAATTTTATCAAGACCACCCATAACATTTCCAAGCATTTCATAATATTTATCTTTTTCTTCCGAAGTAAAATTTTCACTCAAAAATAAGTCTAGTTTATCAAAATCAGCGTCTGGATTTTTTTTAAAAAATTCTTCTATTTTTTTTAAATTTTTTTCCATAAAAACCTCCACATTAAAGTTGCATTCTCATTATTTCTTTATAAGCTTCAACTATTTTATTAGTAACTTCTGTGGTTAACCTTAAAGAAAGTGACGCTTTTTCTGCAGCAACAATAACTTGATGCACATCAGTTGTTTTACCAACAACATAATTTACAACTTCTTCATTTGCATTATTTTGAAGATTATTAACTTCATTTATAGCGTCTTTAAGCATATTTTGGAAGTTTAAACCATTAGTGTTTTTTTCTGTATTGTTCTGATTTTTTTGAATAAGCGAACTGTCTATTCTGTTAATTCTTTCGATCATAATAAATCACCCCTTATTTCCCTATATTTAGTGCTGAGTTATACATGTTTTTTGCAGTAGATATAACTGAAGCATTTAAATCGTACGCTCTTTGTGCTGTAATCATATCAATCATTTCATTTAATACATTCACGTTAGGATATTCAACATATCCTTCTTCATTTGCCTCTGGATGCGAAGGGTCATACTCAAGCCTAAAAGGTGCATCATCTTCAAAAATTTCGTTTACTTTAACTCCTGAAAATTGAGAAGTTCCGCTTAATGTGTTGTTTAAAACTTCTTGAAAAGTAACACCTTTTCTTACATAAGGTCCTCCATTTTCTGTTTTTGTGGTATCAGCATTTGATAAATTTTGAGAAATTACATCAAGTCTAAATCTTTCGGCCGTCATACCACTCGAAGCAACGTTAATTGTTCTAAAAAGGCTATCCATTATTTAACACCTCTCAATACTGTATCGTATCTTTGAATTGCATATGTCATAAGACGACTTTGCGAAGAATAATTTAAAGCGTTTTGAATCATTAAAGAATTTTCAGTATCAATATCAACGTTATTTCCATCATTTCTAAGAGATTTCGAATCATCTTCTAAAATTTTTGCTTGAACATTTTCTAAATATGGTGTATTATTGATATGTTTCTGATTATTTGTTTTTAATTTTAATTGGTCAGAATTGCCTAAGGCTTTTTTTAGTTCGTCATCAAAAGAGATGTATTTTCTTTTATAGTTAGGAGTACTAAAGTTAGCCATATTTTGAGAAATGACTTGATGATTTTTTACAGAAGCATCCATAGATAAAGGTAAAACTTTAAAATTTATATCAAACAATTTGATCCCCTCCTGATATATTTTTCTTTATTAATTATATTATATCCTAAAAAATGGTGGAGGTTACATATGAAAAAAATTTTTATGGTAGGATATTATGGGCAAAATAATTTTGGTGATGATTTACTTCTTAAATCCTTTATTAAACTTTTATGTGAGATAAAATTTGATGGGCTTTTAAGCATACCTTTTGATAAAGAATGGGAAACGCCAAAAGAAGATTTAACATTTCAGATTCAAAAAATTAACAAATTTGATTTCCTTAATTTATCAAAACATATTAAAAGTAGTGATGTTGTTATATTTGGTGGTGGAAATCTTTTTCAGACGGAAACATCGTTCAGAAGTTTTTATTATTATTATTATGTCGCAAAAACAGCTGTTACCAATAATAAGCCTTTTTTACTTTTATCACAAGGATTCGGGCCCATGAAAAATAAATATGCACATAGTTTATTGAAAAAAATTTTAAAAAATGAAAAAACAACAGCGGTTTTTAGAGACAAAACTTCTTATATGTATTCAAAGCGGTTTAATAATTCTTCTTTTTTAGGAACAGATATAGCTCCTTATGCTATAAATGAAAAAATAAAAAATAATTTAAAAAAGGAAAATAAAATATCTATTTGTTTGAAAAATAATTATGAAAATGTGAATGATTTAATAAAATTTGTTTCTTTATTTGATAATTACGATATTTCTACTTTGATTATAAATTCTAATCAGGATACTATGATGAATTATAATTTTGTTGAAAAATTAAGAGATGAAAATAATTTGGAAGCATCATTTCCTATAAAAGAAACAGAAAAAGTTCTTGAAGAAATTCAAACTTCTTCTATTGTAATCTCCGATAGACTTCATAGTTCATTAATAAGTATTTATAGCGGAGGTATAACTTTAACTTATAGAAACAGTAAAAATATAAGAGTATTAAAAACAATTGACGAAAATTATAACTTTTTTTATAAAAATTTGGTAGATTTACCAAAAATATATTTTGATTTAAAAGAAAAGGATTTTGATTTTGAGATTATGTCAAAAAAATTTGATTTAAAAGTATACGAAACCGTAAAAAAAATAAAAGAAATTATTCAAAACGTCTTATAATTTGTAGTTTTTCCTCATCGGTAGATAATACTAGTACTATGTTATTATCAGGAGCATAAACATCTATAGGATAATCGCCTACAGAAATTTCTTGATAAACAGTTTTACTTTCTATTATATAAAGTTTATTTTCAATATGGGAAATAGCATATAGAAATTTTCCGTCTGGGGAAATAGAAATTTCCTTTATAGGGATTTCATTTAAAATGCTGAAAACTTCTTTTTTTAAAGGGTTAAAATAGTAAATCCCGCCCATTAAAGAATTGGCAACAATATAATCTTTATAGTTTAGTATTGTGTTTGAATAAGCACCAAGATTCGCAACTTTTTTTTGAGAGATTAAAGAATTTTCATATAATGTTCCATCAAAGTAAGATATAATATACGTTTTTCCATCTTTTTCAAGAATATCTTTAGGGAATCTTATATTTTGATAATTAAAGATATAAGTGTTTTTATCTGGATTAAAAAAAAGAAAATTTGTTTGAAATGCGCCATCAACAACATTGTGGAAAAGCGGGATGTAAATTTCACCGTTTGCTTTTCTGATTGCAGGAGATCTTACAGGCATATTTGAAACGGACTTTATATTTAAATCTTTATCTAAGATATATACTTTATCTGTTCTAAAAGAAGTTAAATAAATTTTTGAGTTATAATAGAAAATTTTTGTAGGTCGTGAATCAAGGCTAATTCTTTTTATAACTGTGTTTTTCGATAATTTCAAAACTTCTGATCTTGAATTGTCAATTATATAAAAATATTCTCCATCATAAACTCCGCCCATTGGAATTACTGCATTTTCATATTTAAAATATTCAAAAGTAAAAAAATCAATAAAATGAACAGTTCCATCATAATCTGAAATAATTGCATAATTATAATTACTTTGAATATGAAAAGCTCGTTTACCAATGTCAAAACTTTTTATAATTGCAAAATAATCACTACAAAAAATCAAAGAAGCAAGTACTAAAGAAAAAAACAAAAAAATTTTTTTAATAAATCACACCTCCCAGTTCAACAATTATACTATAAATAATTATTATTACAATCAAAAAACATAATAATTTTAACATACTTTGATAAAAAATCAATAATTTTATGTAAATAATTATTGTAATTAAATGTGAATTGTAGTATAATATGAATACCTTAGGAATAAAAATTTTTTTTATCAATTGACGAGGTGAATAAATGATACTTGTAGCTATTATAGGAGGAAGCGGTTCGGGAAAAACGAGTGTTGCGAAAGAGCTGATTTCCTTTTTTCCATCTAAATCAAATCTTTTAAGTATGGATAATTATTATAAAGACTTACCTTCGGGAGTAGATCCTAGAAATTTTAATTTTGACGATCCAAAAGCTTTTGATTTTGAATTATTTGAAGAAGATTTGAAAAGAATAAAAAGCGGAGAAGATATAAAGCTTCCAGTATATAATATGGTAACGTATAGAAGAGAAGCCGGAATAATGATAAATTTTGAAGTTAAAGATTTAATAGTAGTTGAAGGTCTTTTCCTTCTTTATAACAGACACATCTCTGATTTTTTTGATTTTTCAGTTTACATAGACGCTCCTTCTGATGAAAGGCTCATAAGAAGAATAGAAAGGGATACTGTAGAAAGAGGAAGGACTGTGGAGAGTATTTTAACTCAATATAGAAAATACGTTGCTCCATCTTTTAAAACGTTTATTGAACCTCAAAAATATTATTGTGACATAGTTTTACCTGAAGGAGCGAGTAATAAAATAGGAATGAACATAATAAAAAATGCGATAGAGAAAATGCTGGAAACAAAACAGGAGGGGATTAGATGAAAAAACTTTTATTATTAAGTCTATTACTTATAATTTCAATTACACTCTTATCTTTTGACGTAGACTTAGTTAAATCACATTATAAAACTTTTATTAACGAATATGAAGAAAACAACCGCGAAGAAGTTTTAAAAGTTTTTTTTGATGAAATGGATAATTTGGGTTTATATAGATTTTATAGAAACAAAATGATAGGAACAGCAGAATTCTCAGATAGACCTACAAGCATTCAGACTTACTTATCAAGAATACATCAAAACATGAAATTCAAATCTATAGAAGAAGAAATGGCTTTTTCAGCATTCTTGGTATATGTTCAATCTGAATTGTCAGGAACAAGAATGACGTTAGAAAGATTAAGATCAATGCCTGCACATTTTACAACGGTTCAAAAATATATTCAAGAAATGCAAGAAGATTCTTTAACATATTTAGGGAATGTAATTGCTTATTCTTTAGGGTTAGTAGAAGATTCTCCTTATAAAGATATAAAAAAATTTCCAATGAACGCAAGATTAACCAGCCCCTCATGGTATTTATATTTAGATGAACCAAGCGATGTTTTTGATGAGCTTATAAAAGAAAACAAAGAAGAATTTGAAAAAATGATTGAAGATCTTTCAAAAACAAGATTAACAGGATCTAATTTAGAATTTGAAATTGATGGTATATCCGAACATTTTTTAACAGACTTAAATTATTATGCTAACTTAAATATAGAAAACTTAAGGATTTTTTTTATTGAGGAATCTTCAAAAAAATTCAATTTTTCTTTGTTAAGATTTTTAGTATATTTAATAGCAGGAATAATAGTGTTTATTTTTGCAAAAAAATATTTAAAATTTTATATAATAGGTTTATATGGTTTAGAAATAATATACTTTTTATTCTTTTTTGATATTTCAAGAGATATAATCAGTTCATTTGTTTATGGAAGTATTATTGTTTTATCAGTTTTTCTATTTGGGATAATTACATTATTAAGAGTTTTTTCAAGGAATAAAAATATTTTACAAAGATTAAGCGATTTATTTGTGTTTTTAGGAATAGTTTTGATTTTAATTTTACCTACGTATCAAATAATCGATTTAACTATTGATAAAACAAATGAATTTAAAAATACTTATTTTGAAAATCAGCTTTTAAATGATACTATAATTTATCAACATGCTAAAGTTAATAGACATATAAACGTTTTGAAATCTCTTTTAGGGACAGAATATTCTGAAATAAATTCGTTTTATTCTGCAAGAACGAGCAGATATATTCAAGATAATATAAATGCAGGAATTTTTGATTCTATAAATATTCAGAGTAATAACGTTAGAATTAATTTGAATAGAGATGGTTTGCTTTATTCAAATGTAGATTTTCATAGACAAAGTTTAGAAAATTATTCTGAGAATATAAAAAGAATATTAAGAGCATCAAAATTTAGAGAAGGTTTTATAGAAAATGAAGTTAAAGATATAAAAAAAGAAATTGAAAATATTTTTAGATATTCAGATTCGGATTTTAGAAAAAAATTTAACGCAGAGTTCGATAAATTTTTTGCAGCAAGTGATTTGTTAGAAGGGTACAAAAATGATTTTGAGAGTTTTAAAAACGATATAGAATATTCTGAAAAAATTCCTTTAAATTTATACAATACGGGGCACGGAACAAAAATACTTGTAATATTTTTCTTTTCTTTAATTTTGTTTATAATATTTGAAAATAAAAAATTTAAATTTGTTACATTTATAGGTATGCTATTTGCATCATTTTTGATGTTTATAAAACCGACTTACCTTGATATACTTTCAGAGGTAAGATATCCAATTATTTATTCTTCAGATTACACATCAAGTTTAATTGTAGGTTTAATAATGATAACTTTATCATTAACCATCTATTTCAGAAGGGGAGGTATTAGAAAATGAAAAAGATTTTAACGGTATTATTAGTATTAACTTTTGTTTTAAGTTCTTTTGCTTTTAAGGCAACTATGATCACAGACGTTGGAGGTTTAGGAGACAAATCATTTAATGACGGGACATGGGCAGGAGTAGTTAGAGCAAGAGAAGAATTAGGGATTGATATCGAAATAATTATTTCTACAGAACAAACAGATTATGTTGCGAATTTACAAAGAGCAGCACAAAATTCGGATGTTGTTTTAGCGGTAGGTTTTTTGATGGCAGATGCATTATTCAATGTTGCACCTCAATTTCCTAATGTTAGATTTATAGGTATTGATATAGGCCCATCAGAAGGTCAAACTGTTCCTACAAACATAGCATTATATTTGTTTAAAGAACAGGAAGCAACTTTCTTTACAGGTTATTTAGCTGCAGCTACAACAAGAACAGAAAAAGTTGGATATGTAGGCGGAATGGAAATTCCTCCAGTTATAAGACTTGAAATGGGATACAGAGCAGGTGTTGCAGCATACAATCAAATCCATAACACTAACGTTCAAGTTTTAAGAAGTTATGCAGGAGCATTTGACAATCCAGCAACTGGTAAAAGAATGGCAGAAGCTCAATTCAATCAAGGTGCAGATATTATTTTCCATGCTGCAGGAGCGACAGGAAATGGAGTAATTGATGCTGCAAGAGAAAAAGGAGCATCTTTTTATGGATTATCTCAAAATGCGCCGTTAACAGCAATCATTGAAGCTTTCTACAAAAATGATGCAGGTTTTTTTGCTATCGGTGTTGACGTTGATCAAGATTATATGGCTCCAGGATACGTTTTAACTAGTGGTATGAAAAGAGTTGACGAAGCAGCTTTCAGAGGAATAAGCACAGCAAGAAGAGCTAGAGGTTTTGAAACAGGAGTAAATATTCTTGACCTTGCACAGCAGGGTGTAGGTATGTCTCCAATGATGTACACAAAAGGATTAGTTCCAAATAGAGTATTTGCTGAAATGGAATATTTAGAAAAATTGATAGTAGAAGGAAAACTCGTTATTCCAGAAAATGCTACACAATTAGGAACATTTAACGTATCAGGAATAGTATTTCCGTTCTAATTAAAATTGGGAGATGGGTTTCCCATCTCCCTTTAATATATAAAATTTTAATAAGCTAGTCAGCAGAAAGTTGGAAAGATTAAAAAGAAGTTTCAGTTTTTGAAACCCAGGTTTTTTAATGTAGTGTAACAGCCACGCAACACTATGCACAGCGTTACAGCACTTATGACAACATAAATATTTTTATAGTAGATGTAAGGAAAAATATAAAAACTAAACGTTTATAATGATGAAGGGGTAAATAATGATAAAATAAACGCTCGCAAGAGTTCAAATTTTCTAAAAAACAGATTTCGCTCTGAGATAAAAATGCTAAAAATAGCAAACTCGCTACGCTCAGACATGCTATTTTTTTAACGCATTTTATCATCCGCTCAATTGTTTTTTGAACGAAAATTCTCAATTGTTCGCTACTTTATTTTATCAATATTTACCATCAAAGCATTATAATAAAAAAAATTGTGTCACTTTTAACTTTTCACTATTTAAACGCTTAACCAATTAAACATTAAATGTTTTTCCCGACAAAATAACCAACTTTAAAATCAATATTTACCATCAAAGCATTATAATAAAAAAAATTGTGCCACTTTTAACTTTTCAGAATTTAAACGTTTAACCATTTAACCATTTAACCAATTAAACATTACCAACTTTAAAATTAAAATTTTATATATTAAATACAAAAGATATATGAGGAGGTTTTTTTATGTCGAACAAACCTGAAATTGATTATAAAGAATATGCAGTAGTGATGAAAAATATTGTAAAAAAATTCCCTTCGGTTCTTGCTAATGATAACGTGAATTTAGAAGTAAAAAAAGGTGAAATTCACGCACTTATAGGTGAGAATGGTGCAGGTAAATCTACTTTGATGAATCAACTTTATGGATTATATGATCCAACTTCTGGCGAAATATATATTTCTGGCGAGATGAAAACTTTTAAAGGGCCAAGAGATGCTATAAATGCAGGAATAGGGATGGTTCATCAACATTTTATGCTTGTTGATAATTTAACTGTTGCTGAAAATGTTGTTTTGGGATCAGAAACAAGAAACGGAATATATTTTAATTTAAAACAGGCAAAAAAGAAAGTAAAAGAACTTTCTGAAAAATATGGGTTAAAAGTAGATGTTACAGCTAAAATAGAAGATTTGTCTGTTGGGGCACAACAACGTGTTGAAATAATTAAAACTTTATATAGAGGCGCTCAAATACTTATTTTAGATGAACCTACAGCAGTTTTAACTCCTCAAGAAATAGATGAATTATTTGTGATAATGGAAAAATTGAAAGAAGATGGTAAAACGATTATTTTTATTAGTCATAAACTTCATGAAGTTATGAATGTTTGTGATAAAGTTACAGTAATGAGGATGGGTAAAGTTACTGGTAGTGTTTTCACAAAAGAAACTAACGAAAAGCAACTCGCAAATATGATGGTTGGTAGAGAAGTTGTATTAACGGTTGAGAAAACAGCGAAAAAACCAGGCAAAAAAATTCTTGAAATTGAAAAAATATGGATAAAAGATAATAGACATTTAGAGGCTGTTAAAGGATTAAGTTTTGAAGTTAAAGAAGGTGAAATTTTAGGAGTTGCAGGAGTTGCAGGAAATGGTCAGACTGAACTTGTAGAAGCTTTAACGGGTCTTAGAAAAATAGAAAAGGGACATTATTATTTTAAAGAAGAAGAAGTAACAAAAAATAATGTAAAAGAACTTAGAGAAAAAAATATTACACATATACCGGAAAATCGTCATAAACATGGAATGGTTTTAGAATATCCAAATTATTATAATTTAATTATGGGATCTCATTATAAAGAACCTTTTGCACACAGAGGATTTTTACGTAGAGATAAAATAATGGAAAAAACAAAAAATTTACTAAAAAAATTTGATGTAAGACCTCCTGTAGCAAATTTAGAAACTGGAAATCTTTCTGGGGGAAATCAGCAAAAAGTTGTTATAGCGAGAGAAGTATCGAGTAATCCAGAATTTGTTGTAATAGCACAACCTACTAGAGGACTTGATGTTGGAGCTATTGAATATGTTCATAAAGAAATACTTGGATTGAGAGAAAAGAATATAGGGATTCTTTTAATTTCTATGGAATTGGAAGAAGTATTATCTCTTTCAGATAGAATAATTGTTATGTATGAAGGAAAAATAATGGGAGAATTCAAACCAGAAGATTTATCTATTGGAGAAATAGGTTTGCTAATGGCGGGAAAAACTCTCGAAGAAGTAAAAGTAATTTCAGAAGTAGAAGCACATGCGAGTCATTCAGGGGGTGATGATAAATGAAATTTTTAACAAAAAATAAATTAATGCCTTTTTTAGTGCCTATATTAGCTGTTTT
Source organism: uncultured Thermotogaceae bacterium (assembly GCA_964478535.1). Classification (GTDB taxonomy): domain Bacteria; phylum Thermotogota; class Thermotogae; order Petrotogales; family Petrotogaceae; genus CAYZNB01. Next base: position 4,638 of record CAYZNB010000004.1, on the reverse strand, counting down.
ATTTTCATTAATTATTGCCGCTTTAGTAATTTTAATGATAGGTAAAAATCCTTTTAGCGCATATGCAAAATTAATAGAAGGTGCTTTTGTAGGAAAATTTGCGTGGGCAGATAATATCACAAAAATGACGAGTTTACTTTTAACAGGTCTTGCTGTAGGTTTTGGGTTTAGAGCAGGCGTGTTTAATATAGGAGCCGAAGGGCAGATGGCTGTTGGTGGTATGATGGCAGTTATTGTTGGAATAAATATGGGAAATGTTCCTGCGATATTAGCAATTCCAATTACTATGATGGCGGGAATACTAGGTGGAGCAGTTTGGGCATCTATTGCGGGATTTTTAAAAGCAAAAACAGGAGCACATGAAGTTATTACAACTATAATGTTAAACTGGGTAGCCTATCATTTAAGTAATTATTTAGTGTCAAGTCCTTTAGCTGTTGGAGACGGAGTTCCTAAATCTCCTGAAATAGCAAGAAGTGCACAACTGCCTCCGTTGTTAACTGTAGGTGCAGCGTCAGTACCTTCTGGAATAATAATAGCTTTAATAGCTGCGGTTGTTGTATATATAATTTTAGAAAAAACAACTACTGGATATGAAATAAAAGCTGTTGGATACAATCCTTATGCGGCAGAATATGGCGGAATTTCTATAAGTAAAAATATTGTATTAACAATGGCAATATCTGGTGGATTAGCTGGGTTAGCTGGGGCTATGGAAGTAATGTGCGTTTATCATAGAGTCTTTGGAGCTTTTACAGGCGGTAGAGGATTTGACGGTATTACAGTGGCACTTATAGGACAAAATCATCCTCTTGGAATGATTTTTTCATCGTTCTTAATTTCTTCATTAAGGTCAGGTGCGGGAGATATGCAAACAGCAGGTATTCCTGAAGATATTGTAGTATTAATTCAAGGTATTATAATATTCTTTGTAGCGGCTGACAGAATTATAAAAACAATTATTAATAAAACATCTGATAAAATAGCTGCTAAAAAAGGTGGTGAGCAGGTATGACTTGGGTAGAAGCAATTTTCACAGCATTATCCTCCCCATTGTTCTATAAATTAACTATTATGTCTGCTCTTCCTTTAATTTTTGCAGCAATAGGTGGAGTATTCAGTGAAAAAACAGGTGTTACTAATATAGCACTTGAAGGTATTATGAAATTAGGAGCTTTCACTTCTATCGCTTTCGTTTTTATAACAGGAAATGTGTGGATAGGTCTTATGATGGGATTATTTTCGGGATTAATTTTGGCTTTTCTTCATGCATACGTTTCGATAGAATGGAAAGCAAATCAAATAGTTTCTGCTACAGCATTAATTCTAATTGCAGAAGGGTTAGTTGGATTTTTGATGATTCCAATTTTTGGGCAAGAAGGTCAAACTGATTTTGTAGAAAAATTACCTTTGATAAGAATAGAATTCTTACAAAAAATTCCATTTTTAGGAGAAATTATTGGAGAAATAACAATTTTCTTTTATATAGCGGTTGCAGTTATAATAGCATCATGGTTTATAATTTATAAAACTCCTTTAGGTTTGAGAATGAGAGCAGTTGGAGAAAATCCAAGAGCAGCGGACACACTTGGAATTAATGTAAAAGCGATAAGATATTTTGGAGTTTTAATGAGTGGGCTTTTCGCAGCTTTAGGAGGGATTTACATAGCTTTAGGAGATTTAGGGCAATTTCAAGAAGAAATGCCTGCAGGAAGAGGATTTATAGCACTTGCTGCAATGATTTTAGGTAACTGGAGTCCTATTGGAGCGATGTGGGCCGCACTACTTTTTGGAGCAGCAGAAGCTTTAAATATTCAACTTCAAGCTATACTTGATTTACCTTCGGAAATACAGGCGTTGTTGAATCTATTACCATTTATTTTAACAATAGTCGTTGTGGCTGGATTTGTTGGAAAAACAAGATCTCCAGCAGCAAGTGGAAAGCCATACGAAAAAGAATAAAATACTTCGCCTCTTTCACAGAGGCGAATTTTTGTTGGAGTTAATAAAATGTTTGAAGAAATTTATTTTGATAATTATAAAAGTTTAATAGGTGCAGATGAAGCCGGAAGAGGGCCTTTAGTCGGACCTGTATTTGCGTGTGCTGTAAAAATTGAAAACAAGAGAGAATTAGAACTCATAAGTCTTTTAGGGAAAGACTCTAAAAAGCTTACTGAAAAAGATAGAGAAAGAAGATATGATAAAATAACTAAAAATTTTATTTATTCTGTAAAATATAAAGGCTCTGAAGATATAGATTTAAACAATATATTTATTTCTTCTCAAGAAGCTATTAGTGAATCGGTAAAAGATTTGAAACCAAATAAAGAAAATATTTCTTTAATAGATGGAAAAAGTTTTAAATTTAATTTTAACTTTGAGTGTATAATTAAAGGTGATGACAAATCAAGTTTGATAGGAGCAGCATCTATTATAGCAAAAGTTTCAAGAGATAGATATATGATTAAACTTTCTGAAAAATATGAAGGTTATTTTTTTGAAACACACAAAGGATATCCTACTAAAAAACATATTGAAAGAATTAAAGAAAAAGGTATTTTTGAGGAATACAGAATAACTTTTAATCCTGTAAAAAAAATGATTTTAGACGAGGAAATAATTTTAAAAAAAGAATTATTTTCTTTGCAGAGACTTTTAAGAATAGGAGTGTTATAATTGAAAAATGAAATATCTAATAAATTTATAGAATTGATTGAAATAATGGAAAGATTGAGAAGTGAAAACGGATGCGAATGGGATAAGGAACAAACGCATGAATCTTTAAAACCTTATGTAATAGAAGAAGCTTATGAGGTCGTTGAAAGTATTAATTCAGGTCATTATGAAGAATTATCTGATGAACTCGGAGATTTGCTTTTGCAAATAATTTTTCACGCACAAGTTGCAAAAGAAAATGGCGCTTTTGATATGGAAGATGTTTTAGATAAAATTAATGATAAAATGATAAGAAGACATCCGCATGTTTTTGGAGATTCAGAAGGATACTCTTATGAACAATGGGAAAAACTTAAAGCATTAGAAAAAAAAGAAGAAAAATTTTCTAGAATAGGCAAATATAAAAAAGGGTTACCACCTCTTACTCAAATAAGAAGGCTATACGAAAATTCTTTAGCAGTTGGATTTGATCCTTATTATCAAAAAGATTTGATCGAAGAAATGAAAAAAGATTTAGATGAAGGTAATCATTATGAACTTTTAAAAAAACATATGTATTTATTAGTTAAAGAAAAAATAGATGTTGATAGTACACTACAAAAAATTTCTAAAGAATTTCATGAAAAATTTTTAAAGTTAGAAAAAGAATTAGGAAAAAATTTTAATAATAAGAATAATATTGAAAAACAAAAAGTATGGAATAAAATTGAGGAGGGTAATTTATGAAAAAGAGTTTGGTATTGCTATTAGTTATTCTTACCGCATTTACAGTTTTTGCTTATGACAGAACATATCAAGATATCGGTGAAAATATTGTTGCAAAGGTTAACGGCGAAATCATAGAATTGAATCTTTTAAATGCTAGATCTAATTCTGTACAGCTTTTTTCTCAAATAAGAGAAATTAATCAAGATTTTTTTAATCTTTTAATTTATTCTGATGAAGGAAACAAACTTTTAGATTTATATTCTAAAGACGTTTTAGAAAGAATCATAAATCAAATCTTATTTATTCAATTTGTTGAATCAAAAGAAATAGAGATGTCAAGAGAATATTTGAAAGAAATGATATATGATAATGTAGAAAATTTATTTTCTGATCCATCATACACAAAAGATGAACTTGAATATTTTCTTTTATCTCAAGGTTATGAAGACAAAGAGTCATTAAAAGTAGATACGTATTATAAATATTTATATGATAATTCAATTCAAATGCTTTATGAAGTTATAGCATCAGAATATCAGATAAGTGATGAAGAAATAAAAAAAGAATACGATACTAATAAAAATTTATATGTTTCTAAGCCTACTGCTGAAATTAAAATGATTAGATTTTCTAATATAGACGAAGCCTCAAGAACTTATAAAAGAATATTAGATGGATATTATTCTTTTGAAGAAGTATATGCAGAAATTGAAAAAACAGGAGATGCAAATAATTTACCTGTAGAAATAACAGATGAAGAAAGTGAAATTATGCAAATTATAAAAAATAATCCTGTAGGATTTGTTTCAAAGCCAATGGAAGCTGTTAAAGCCGGAGAATCATTTTTCTTTAAAATAGATAAAAAAAATCCTTCAAGACAATTATCTTTTGAAGATGTTAAAATGACTATAACGTATAAATTACAAGATGAAAAAGCAAAGATTTATTTTGAAAACGATTTAGATAAAGATTTTAAAGAATTTAAAAATAATTCTAATGTAATAATAAACACAAAACATTTCATGGAATGAAAATATAGTGAAAAAGCAAAAAGAAGAAAAGAAAAACCTTAAAAAAAGCTTCTGCATTCAATTCCACTCTTTGAGGGGTTAATGTAGTGTAACAGCCACGCCGAACTATGCACGGCGTTACAGCACAGGCAAAAACATTCATCTTTTGCGTTAAACAATGGTTAAACGATGGTTCAACGATTGCTCAACTACCGTTCAACTATCGTTCCCAAAAATGAAGTAG
>CAYZNB010000003.1:0-42016 GCA_964478535.1 uncultured Thermotogaceae bacterium | reverse complement strand
AACGCCGTGCAAAGTTCAGCGTGGCTGTTACACTACATTAAAATCAAAAAACAGTGAATGTAAAAATGTTTTTCCTTTCTGCTCACCAACTTTCTGCTGATCAACTAATAATTTTATCCAATGTTTACCACTTCATTTTCATTATTGTTTGTGATAAACTAAAAGTGACCCAGAATATCAACTGAAAAGTGAACCGGATTTAAAAATAAAATGATAATCTCCTCATGAATAAAGTTATGAGGTGGAAGAAAAAGGTACACAAAATCATAATATAACAAAAAAAGGTGATTGAATAATCACCTTTTTTGTTTTTATGCACCAATAGTTTTGGTTTTGTATGGAGGCAACGAAGGGATTTGAACCCTTGAATAGTGATTTTGCAGACCACCGCCTTGGACCCCTTGGCCACGTTGCCGTATAAAAACCTCCCCGTTTCTGAGGAGGCCATTGATGTTGGCGGGGACGACGAGACTCGAACTCGCGGCCTCCGGTGTGACAGACCGACATGATAACCAACTTCACCACGTCCCCATTTTGTTTACAAGTACATTGTATCAAAAACTAGGTTACAAATCCAGAAGATTTTGTATCTTTTTTGTTTCGTTTTTTCAAGTGTTATTCAGGAGTATTTTCTGTATTTTCTTTTGTGTCTCTTTCTACTTCTTTAATTTGTACTTTTTCTTTTATGTGTTGGGCTACTTTTGCCTTTAAAACATCCCATACTACTTCGTTAAGCATTTTTTCGTTTGAGTATACAGATTCTTTTACTCTTTCAAATGGCATTTGATACATATTAGAGATTGATGCAATTGCTTGATCAATATCTTCTTTTTCTGGTTTGATAGCATTTTCTTCTGCTATTTTTTCAACTATTGTTAGTTCGTTTATATATTTTATTGCAGATTTTGTTATTTCTTCGTCAAATTTTTCTTCGTTATCATCATGTTTTTTAAGCTCTTCTTCGTATTTGTTTTGACTTTTTAGGTTTTCAATATAGAAGTTTTTATAATGTGTTATTGTGTCTTCAGAGATATCTGTTTCTACGTAATCTGGCATTTCTCCAACTATATAATTTTTTATGTAATCTTCATTCCATTTTCCGAACATTTCTAATGCGTTTTTTTCAAGTTTTGCTTTTAATTGTTCTACATTTTCAACTTCGTATTCTGTTTCTTTTGCAATTTCGTCTGTTAGTTCGGGTAAAGTTCTTTTGTAAATTTGATCTATTTTTACGCTGTATTTATAAGTTGTTCCTTTTTCTTTTTCTTCTTTATCAAATTCAAATGTTTCTCCAGATTTTTTTCCAATTACGTCTTGAACGAGTTCTCTTTTGTCATGATCGTATAATACATGTTCTATTTCTTTGTTATCATATAATACTTTTCCTTCTGGTGTTGTTACTGTATAAAACAATCTTGCAAAATCGTCGTATTCTGCTGGTTCTTCTTTTGGGTCTAAAATAGCGTTTTCGCTTAATATGTCTTTGATTTTTGATTCTACAAAGTTTGTAACGATTTGTTTTGTTGCGGGTATTTCTACTGTCATTTCTTCGAATCTTGTTGATTTTACTTCAGGATATGCGTGACCTAATATTTCAATTTCACATTTTTCGTCGTCATTTGCAAAACTTTCTAATGTTGGTTCAAAAATGAATCTTTGTTCTTTGTTTAATTCTTCATAGGCTAAATCTGTTAGATAATCTTTTATCCAATTTTTGAAGTCTTCCCCTAATCTCATTTTTATTACGTTTACAGGAACTTTTCCTTTTCTGAAGCCTTCAAAAGAATGAGATTTATTAAATTCTACTGCTAAGTCTTTTTCTGCTTTTAATAATTCTTTTTGTTCGAATGTGATTAAAAATCTTTTTACGTTTTTATCTTGCGATATAAGCTTTTTTTCCATTAAAATACCTCCACCAATTTATAATAAAGTTAATTTTTAAATAGTTATGCTCAAATATTATACATTGTTTATGCAATTATTTTGTTAAATTTAAGTCAATTTTGTTTTGAAAATTTTTTTATTTTCCGAAATTTTCTTCATAACGATCTTTTTCAAGTAATCTTGCACGTAATTTAATGCTTTTTATATTTAATTTGTTCATTATATATTGCCCTAAAAGATATTCAAAAGGTAGCCAACTTACATGTCCGAGTGGAAATGCGTAATGTTTGCTGCCTTTTAATTCTTTTGCAAGGTCTTTTCTGCTTTTTCGGGATAATGTTCTATCAAATATTGCTTCAAATATGGTTACTTTTTCTTTGTTAATAAGATGTGCGTACGATATAGGGTCTATTTTAAACAACGGGTGTATTGTTTCAGATTCTAATATTTCGTCAAGGTTCATTTTTTTTACTGCTTTGAATTGTTCGTCATATATTTTATACAAGTCTTTTTTATCTTTATAAAAATAATCGCTTGTATACCCTTTTTCAAATAAGGTTCTTATAAATTTGGTTTTTGGAGATTCATACATTATATTTGGAAGGTTTCCTCCTGTTGTCATTAATAGTAATTCACTAATTCTTTGGTTTGTATCAAGCGCAGATACTATTGTAGAGACCATTCCTCCAAGACAGTATCCTATTAATATGTTATTTTCGTGCCATACTTTGTCTTGTTCTAGAAAATCGAGGGTTGTCATTACGTCTATAACAGCATTTTCCCAAAATTTATACATTACTTTGAGATCAGGGTAAAGATAAGATTTTCCACTTACCGAGTTGTTTTCAACTCTTGTATAGTTTCCCGGTAATATTAATACGGAAGCGTTAACTCCGACTGAAGCTAAGTGGTTTCCTAGCCATAAGAGAAATTTTACGTTAGCACTTCCGAGTCCGTGTATTATTAATGCTGAAGCGTAAGTGTTTTCTCTTGGTTCAAAGTTATATATTTGTACGTCTTCTGTGCCTCTTTCGGGAGAAGAAAAAAAGGTTTTATATCTTATATATCTGCATCTGTAGTATCGGCCTTTAAAGATGTATCCTATTATTGGTTCAAATTCTCTTTTCTCATATTTATAATTAATTTTCATATTTTATCAGTCCTTTTATAAATCGTCTTGTTTTGTCAATAATTTTTATTGTTTGAATGTCATTCATATAAAATTCAAATGTGTGACCGCCTGTGTTGTGTACAAAAAAATCACTTTCAATTTTTGATTCTTTTAATTTTTTTATTAGTTTTACAGAAGAATTGAAAGGGACTATATCATCGTTTTTTCCGTGTACTAAAAGCGTCGGAATCATTCTTTCGCTTATCCAAAAATAAGGAGAATAATAATTATATTGACCAAAAATTTCGTCAGGGTTTCCTTTTAAGGTGGTTTTTACGGCAAATTTTGCAAATGATGACTTTGAGTCTTCATCGGTGAAAATGTCGTTTAGATCAGAAGGAGTATAATACGATACGACTCCTTTTATTCCTTTCATTTTGTCTTTGTCTTTAATGAATGTATTATAAGATGAATAAAGAAGTGCTAAATGTCCTCCCGCTGAAAGGCCCATAAGTATTATGTTATTTTTATCAAGTCTTAATTCTAATGCGTGTTTTTTTATGTATTTTAAAGCATCAGAATAATCGTTTAATATGTCTTTCATTTCATTTTTTATTCCGTATCTGTAATCTATAGATACTGTTGCAAATCCTTTTGAAGCAAGATATCTACACCATGAAACGTTGTTTGGTTGGTTTCTGAATCCACTTATCCATCCTCCGCCGTGAGAAAAAAATACGACTGGATGTTTTTGTTTTTTGTGTTTTGGGTAATAAATATCAAGTTTTAGATTATCTTTTTTAATAATTTTGAAAGTGTAAGTGTATGGTCCTATAAAATCTTTTGCATCTAAAGGAATTTTTCTTGTGAAAAGCCTCGCAAAAAATACAACCGCATAGATAATAGTTGCGTAAAATATTACAGCTCCTCCAGATATAATTGAAAAAAATAACAAAACCGCCATGTATATTCTTCTAAATAAACGGCGTGATTTTAATGCAAAAACTAAAAATTTTCTTTTGTTGGGTTTATTTTTCATCTACAATATTGCCTTTTTCTAATATGAAGTATTTAGAATTTTTTAAAGAGTTTTTTGTGAGTATTTCTTTGAATGTTTCAAAAGTATTTTTGTTGTTTGAAAATATAAATGTTTGATTGTTTCTTGAAAATTCTATGAGTAATTCTAATACTTTTCTTTTTCTGTTAAAATCACTTTTTACTAAAATATCATCTAAAAATACCGGAAGAGTTTCTGAGTTTCTATTGTGTTCGTCTATAAATGCGAGTCTTGTAGATAAAAATACTTGGTCTAAAGTTCCATCACTCCAAAGGTTAGCTGTTTTTTGAGTTTTTTCAAAGTCTTCAAGTATTAATTCGCTATTCTTAAACAATAGTCTATAATTGTTTTCTGTTATGTATGAGACGTTATCTGCGGCTCTTTCAAAAACTGCTTTTTTGTTATTTTCAAAAAAATCGGTAGTTTTGTTGAAAAAATATTTTATTATTGAGAGTTTTGCCCATTTTTCTGTGAGGTTTTTTAATTCTTCTTTTAAAGTTAAAATTTTTTGTTTTGTTATTATTAATTCGTCACTTTCTGCAATGTTTATGCATTTTTCTTCTATTTCGTGTAATTTTTGTTCAATAGTTTTAATATTTTCAAAGTATTCGGTTTTTAGATTTTCTAATTCTATTATTTTCTTTTCTATGTCTGTTTTTGAATGTTTTTCAACAATTGAAATGAGTTCGTTTTTTGATTTTTCGTCAAAGAAATTTTCTGAAATTATTTTATTTGTTTTTTCTAAATTTAATTTTATTGTATTATATATATTTTTCTTTTCAAACATTTTATAGTATTCATCTTCGTTTTTTGAAGAGGCGGATTTCAAAAGATGTTCGATTTCATTATTTATTGTATCAAAAATTATTAAATTTTTCTTATAAAACTCTTCTTTTTCTACTATTTGTTTGCTAATTTTATCATATTCAATTTTTTTGTGTTTGTTTTGTTCGAGTAATTTATTAATATTCTTTATATCAGAGTATTCATAATTCATAAATTCGAGAGATGTAAATACTTCTTTTAAGGATGATTCATATTCTAATACTTCTTCTTTTAAAGCGGATAATTCATTTGATTTTTGTTCGAAGTCTATATATATTTTTTTAGCATTTTCAATATTGTTTATGAAGTTTCCAAAATTGTGAATGTTGTAATTTTCTTCATAATTGTTAATTCTTATCCAACGTTTCCATTCCTTTAATAATGTTTTTTTGTCTTCTTCAATGTTATAGCTTTTTTCGTGCATTTCATTTATAAGTGTTTTTAAGTTTATTTTGTCTTTTTCAAGATTATTAATTTTTTCTTCTAATTTTTTAAATTCACTGTATTCATCTTGTAAATCATCCATTTTATTAATTATTTTTTCAACGTCTATTTCTTTTTCAGAATATTCTAGTTCTTTGAGAAGATTATTTTTTTCAATTTCATGATTTATTAGTTGTTCGTTTATAGGTTTTATTTGCTCATATAATTTTGATAAGTCGTCATTGACTTCGTTCAAATCATCGGTATATTTTTCTTTTTCTGATTCAATACTTTTATTATTATTTTTTCCTAATATTATTAAAAATATTGATATCAAAGCTATTATTACTCCGAGTGTTATATTAAAATAAAATGCGGGTGCAGATAAGATTAATGCTATTGTAAAAAGAGCAAAATATTTTTTGTTTTTAAAATTTTCATTTAGTGTTTCGATTCGATTTCTTAGATTTTCTTCTTTTATGTTTAAATTTTGTATTTTAGAATGTTTGGAATCTCTTTCTTTTTCAAGAGTAGATTCGTTATTTAAAACGCTTTGTAATTTAAAAATTTTGTTCCTTTTATACCTGATTTCCTCAATATTTCTTTTTTCACCAGAGTATTCAGATATTTCTTGTTTTAATAAATCAATTTCTGTTTCTATTTTATTTAGTTTCTTTTGTTCTGTGTCTATATTATTTTTTAATGAAATGGTTTCTTTATCAATGTTGTTCATTTCAAAAGAGAAGTTTTGAGCTTTTGTTATTGAATCAGAGGTTATTTTTACTTTTAATAGTTTTTCAATATTCCAGTCTTGGCCAATATATTTGATTTTTTCTTCTAAATCTTTTTTTATAATGCGGATTTTTTCTTTTTTATCATTTAATTTTTTTGAAGTTTCTAAATATTTGGGATAATCATCATGTAATAGTTCAATTTTCTCACGATTTTTTAGAATTTTTTCTTCGATATTTAGACTATCTTTTTGCTTATAAAGTGAGTCAATTTCTGTTTTTATTAGATTTTGTGTTTTTTCTATATCTAATTTTTGATTTTTTAAATTAGAGTATCTTATTTCGCCGTTATTGGGGAAATAAACAGTGTCTTTAAATTTTTCAATTTTTTCTGTTAGTTCTTTTTGATCTGTGAAAATATCATAAAATCTAAGGGCTGAGTCATATGAACTTTGTTCTTCGTTTGTTTTATTTATTTTTTCTGTAAGATTTTTTTTGTTTTCAATTAATTCAGATTTTTTTTCTATTAAAATAGGATATTTTTTAATTTCTTCTTCTAATTTTTTTTCTTTTTCTTCCAATAGATTAAGTAGGTCGTTTTTTTTGGATAAATGATTATTGTTGCCTTTTCCAGTTAAAATCAACTTTTTTTCTGAGTCGATTTTTTCAATTAATTCGTTAATAAAAACGTTATTTAAACCTGTTCCGGCAGAAAAAATAATGCTGTTTATATCTTTATCTTTTAAGTTTAGTTTTTCTAGTTCTTCAAGTTTTAATGAAAAAAGATTTTCATAAAGAGAGTTTGATATTCCATTCATGAAAAAATTATTGGGTATATCGTCTATGACTTTTGCATTTTCATCTATTATTAAAGATATGTTTTCGTATCTTTCTATTATATAAGTTTTGCCGTCTTTTTCAAGAGAAATTTTACCGCCAAAATCTTTTCCTGAAAGCGGAATATATTTTTTATATAATTCTTTTCCAAAGAATATATAATTAAAATAATTAGTTAAAGTGGATTTCCCGCTTTCATTTGGGCCGTAAAAAAAATTGAGATTAGGAGAAAAGCTTTTTATTGAAAAATCGTTAAATATTCCGAATCCTTTGATGTCTAAATTTTTTATTTTCATTTTTTCTCACCTTCCAATGTGCTGTAACCTTCATATGCTGAGTTAAAAAATAATTCCATGATTTCTTCTTCAGAAAGCGAATCAAAAACTTTTTTTGTTCTGAAATATTCATCTTCAAATTTTAATATTTTAACAATGTTTTCTACGGGGTTTTCTTCAAGGATTTTTTCCATTTCTTTTAAATATCTTGAAGTGAAATCATTAGTTTTTTTTCGGGTTTCAAAATCTGTATTTGGTTTTATATTTAAAGTTAAGTTTTCTATAATGATTATCCTGTCTGAGTAATTATGATATTCTCTTATTTCTTTTGTTATTTTGTTAATATATTTTTCTTCAAAAAGATAATATAAATTAGTTTTTCCAGTTAGCAATATGTTTATTGCAAGATGTTCAGTATATTTTTCTTTTAGAGCATCAATTTTTTCGTTTATTAAAGAGCATAAATCTTGATTTGATTTTAATTCTGTTGTGTCTATAACTATTTCTGAAAAATTTAAAATTTGTGATTTTTCAAATTTTAAATTTATCTCATAATTTTTATCTATTTCTACTATATAAAATCCTTTTGTATTGTTTTCAAAAAAATTACGTCCTTGAATTATTCCAGGGTATATTATGTGTGGAGTAAGGCTTAATATTTCTTTTGAGTGTTTTGAACCTAAAGCCCAATAGTCAATTTTTTTGAATTTCATACGATTTATAATTTCTACATTTTTTTTATTGGATTCTTCTAAATTAAAATGGAATAATCCGATAGAAAAATATTGTTTTTCATTGTTTATTGGAGTGTCTAAAATATCATTTTCACTGCATTCGCTTTTTCCATAAATATTACAAATTTTATTTTCGTCTTTCAAAAATTCGATTTTATCAATTTTTTCAGATGAAAAAATATGAACGTTTGGCGGAATTTTTATAAAATTTTTCCAAAATGAGTAATTATCATTTTTCGAGAAGCTAATATAAACTTTTATAGAATTTTCATTTAAAATATTTAAAATGTTTGAAAACTCATTTTTTGATTTAACTGATAAATAGGCGTTATCAAAAACATCTCCTGAAATTAATATAAAATCAACTTTTTCATTAACTGCTGTTTCTGCAATTTTTTTAAAGACTTTTAAATTAGTGTTAGATAAATCATTTATTAAAAAATTTGAATTTTTTATATTTATAATAGAATCTATATGAAGATCTGAGCAATGAATAAATTTTAAAATATTTTCTTTCATCTTTTTTCCCTCCAAAGTTTTATAATTATATTTTATCATAAAATATTCATTTTGTTACAAAATCACTTGAAAAAAGTTTAGTTTTATTATTTTGAAGCCTAATATAGGTTTACTTTTTTTTAAAAATAAGTTATAATAAACAATATGCAATTATGAACTTATTGTGAATAGGGTTTTGTTATTAAATAAAAGGGGAGGTAAGAGAGTATGAAGTTTAACCGAAAAGTTTTAGGTGTTGTGATTTTCTTACTTGTAGTATTTTTAGCCACTACTGCTTTCGCTACTGGAAGTAACGGGAATGGAAATGATGTAGAATTTGGTATTATTTCTTTAATTCCCCCTGTTCTTGCTATTGTGTTAGCTTTTGTTACAAAACAGGTTATTCTTTCTTTGCTTTTAGGGATTTTTTCTGGAGCATTAATTTACACATTTGCTTTTTCGGGGGCAAATTTTTTCATGAAGATTGTTGAAAGTTATATTAAAATGATCGATTACACTGTTGTTGCTTTGGCAGATGAATGGCATGCGGGTATTTTGATTTTTACTCTTACTATTGGTGGTATGGTTGGTGTTATTGCAAAAATGGGTGGTATGAAAGCTGTTGCTGAAGCTCTTGCAAAAAAAGCTAAAACATCTAAGAGTGCGATGCTTGCAACTATGTTACTGGGAGTAGTAATTTTCTTTGATGATTATGCAAATACTTTAATTGTTGGGAATACTATGAGGCCTTTAACTGATAAAATGAAAGTTTCAAGAGAAAAACTTGCTTATATAGTTGATTCTACAGCAGCTCCTATTGCCGGTATAGCACTTATTTCTACTTGGATAGGTTATGAGTTAGGCTTGATAGGTGATGCTTTAGGCGCGGTTAATATCGAGGCAAATGCTTATGATGTTTTTTTGAGATCTATTCCATATAGATTTTATGATATTTTGGCTATAGTTATGGTTTTTCTTATAGCGTTTTTAGCTAAAGATTTTGGGGCTATGTATAAAGCGGAAAAAAGAGCAAGATTAGAAGGAAAAGTTTTGTCTGATACAGCTAATCCTCTTGCATCTTCTGAATTAGATAAAGATTTTGATGAAAATAAAATTCCTTTAAAAATATCTAACGCTATAGTTCCAATAGTTGTTTTAATCGTTACTGCTTTTGTCGGTCTTTGGTACTCAGGTGGTGGGACAGAGCTTCCATTCAATTGGTCGGGTATAAGAACTGCTTTTGGAGATGCGGATGCTTCTGTTTCGTTAATTTGGGCGGCTTTTTTAGCAAGTGCGGTTGCAATAGCTATGGCAGTAGGTAGAAAGATTATGAATTTACAAGAAGCTTTTGATTCTTGGGTTGAAGGAGCAAAAGCTTTATTTATAACGGCGGTTATTCTTATTCTCGCTTGGTCAATAGGTTCAGTTACTAGTGATTTGGGAACAGCTGATTATTTGGTTGGAGTAGTTTCTTCTGCTTTACCTGGTTGGATTTTACCGTCACTTATTTTTGGTATAGCTTGTTTGGTTGCTTTCTCAACGGGTACTTCTTGGGGAACTATGGCGATATTGATGCCTCTTGCAATTCCTTTGGCGGCTTCTTATTCTGGAGGAACGGTAGACAGATTAATGCTTGCAACTATTGGTTCTGTGTTGACAGGAGCTATTTTCGGAGATCATGTTTCGCCAATTTCTGATACTACAATTATGTCTTCAATGGCTTCTTCTTCAGATCATATGGACCATGTTAAGACACAAGCACCATACGCTTTAGTAGTTGCTGGTGTATCTATTGCAATTGGTTATATTCCTGCTGGGTTAGGATTGCCAGGATGGGTTTCCTTACTAATAGGAGCGGGTGCATTGTTTGCAATTGTTAATTTCTTAGGAAAAGATTCATCAATCGATGCACTTAAAGTTGAAAAGAAAAAAGAGGAATAATCTATTTATTACATAAAGAAAGCCGCATATGCGGCTTTCTTTAAATTTTTATCCTATTAATAATGATTCAAAATGAGCATTATATAAACTGTAATAAACTCCTTTTTTCTCAAGAAGTTTTTCGTGTGTTCCTTCTTCTTCAATTCCTCGATCTGTAAGTACGATTATTCTTTTAGCTTGTTTAATAGTGGCCATTCTATGCGCTATTATAAATGTCGTTCTGTTTTCAGATAATCTTTCTATAGATTTTTGAATTATTGCTTCGCTTTTATTATCTAATGAAGAAGTTGCTTCATCTAAAATTAAGATTGGAGGGTTTTTTAAAAATACTCTTGCTATAGATAATCGTTGTTTTTGTCCACCAGATAATTTTATTCCTCTTTCTCCTATAACTGTATCATAACCTGCTGGTAATTGCATTATAAATTCATGAGCGTTTGCATCTTTTGCTGCTTGGATTATTTCTTCTTCGGAAGAATCTAATTTTCCATAAGCTATATTTTCTCTAACGCTTCCAGAAAATAAAAATACATCTTGTTGTACTATTCCTATGTTCAATCTTAATGATTTTAATGCCAAATCTCTTATATCGTTTTCATCTATTTTTATGCTTCCTTCTTGAATATCGTAAAATCTTGGTATTAGATTACATAAGGTTGTTTTTCCAACACCTGAAGGCCCTACGATTGCAACTGTTTCACCTTTATTTACTTTTAAGTGGATATTGTGAAGAACTTTTTTATCATCGTCATAACTAAATCCAACATTTTCAAATTCTATTTTTCCATTTACCTTTTTTAAATCTAATGCATTTTCTTTATCTTTAATATCTGGTTCCGTGTCTAAAATTTCGAAAAATCTTCTTATTCCCGCCGCACCTTGTTGATACATTTCTACAAATCTAAGCAATATTTTTAAAGGGTTTAAAAATTCTGCCACATAAAGATTGTACATTATAAAAACACCTACATCAATTTCGCCTCTTGCTACAAAAATTCCTCCTGATATAAGCATTATTACTATTGCCATATTAGCTAAGAAGTTAGTGCCAGGATAAAAAATCCCTAAGTGTTTAAAAGCTTTTTTTCTTACACTTTTATATTTATCGTTTCCTTTGTTAAATGTTGAAATTTCATATTCTTCATTTGCAAAAGATTTTACGACTCTTATTCCAGATAAAGATTCTTCTATTCTTGCTGTAACATCTGCTATTTTTTCTTTAGCTTCTCTGAAAGCATTTTCAAGTTTTTTATTAAAATAAACCATGAATGCAAACATAAATGGTATTACAATAAAAATTATGAGAGTGAGTTTTACATTATAATTTATTAAAATCAAAAAGGCTCCTATAAATTTTACAGATGATATTAAAAGATCTTCTGGGCCATGATGTGCAATTTCAGATATTTCGAACAGATCATTAATTATTCTTGACATTAAATGTCCAACTTTATTGTTTGAAAAGTAATTAAAAGAGAGCTTTTGTAAATGTGTAAATAAATCTCTTCTCATATCATACTGTATTCTAAGTCCAAAAACATGTCCCCAATAGGTGTTTATGTGCTCAAAAATCATTATTAATATATAAACTCCTACGAGTAATGCCGATAAAGAAAAAACCATTTTTAAGTTTTGATCAGGAATCGCTATATTTATTATATCTTTTACTACTAATGGGTAAATAAGACCTAATGAAGAAAGTGCTATAGCACTAAATAAATCTATACTAAAGAGTTTCCAATGTGGTTTGTAATATTTTAAAAATCTTTTAAGCATTTTATTCCTCCACCGAGTATTTTAAAAAAACATCACCTATGTTAATTTTTCTTCCATTTAAAGCATCTAAAGTAGATATAACTTTTTTTCCTGGAAATTGAATTCTTTTTATTAGAAGGAGATTATCAGATGTTTTTATTATTATTCCATTTTTGTTGTAATCAACTACTTCTCCTGATATTCCTGAATATTCTTTATGATTTTCTAGTATTTCCGCATCAAAAATTTTTACTATTTCATCTTTAAATATTACTTTAACTCCCGGAACAGGGTCATAAGCTCTTATTTTATTGAAGATCTTATAAGAGTTCCAGTTAAAATCTACTGTGAGATCTTTATTTTCGATTTTATGGGCATAAGTAGAATCTTTATGATCTTGTTCAGTTGTTTTTAATTCGTTTATTTCTTCTAAAAATTTTATTAAACTATTTGTTCCTATATTTAGTAATTTATTATATATACTTTCGAAATTATCTTTTTCTGTAATAGAGAACTTTTCTATAAGTGCAACTGGCCCTGCATCTAATTCTTTTACAATTTTAAAAATTGAAATGCCTGTTTCTTTTTCGCCATTTTCAATAGCTCTTTGAATAGGTGCTGCACCTCTATATTTTGGAAGGATTGAAGCGTGTACATTCCAACTTCCTAATTTCGGTAAATTTATAACTTTTTCTTTTAATATTTTTCCATAAGCTACTGTTATTATTAAATCTGGAGATAATTGTTTTAATGTTTCAAAGTCTTCATTTTTATTTATGTTTAGTGGTTGAAAAACAGGGATGTTATTTTTAACAGCAATTTCTTTACAAGGGGTTGGAAGTAACTTTTTTCCTCGGCCTTTAGGTTTATCTGGTTGCGAATAAACAGCCACAACATTAAATTTATTCTCTATTAATTTTTCTAAATGAAAAGCTGCAAAATCTGGTGTGCCCATAAACACAATTTTTAACTTTTTAGAGTCAATCACAACTTTATTTCCCCTATTTCTTTTGCTGTTTTTTTACCATCTTTTATTATTTTCTGAAGTTGTTTTTTTAAACGGGCTTTTTGAACAACTGAAAGTTTGTCTGTAAATAATATTCCTTCAAGATGATCAAATTCATGTTGAAATATTCTTGCAGTTTGATCAGTTAAATTTTCTTCAACGATTTCTCCAAGCTCGTTCATATATTTAACTGATATTTCTCGTGGTCTTACTATATCGGCATAAATTTCTGGAACGCTTAAACAACCTTCTTCAAAGGTTATTTCTTCTTTTCCAAATCTCGTTATTTCAGGATTTATTACAGCTCTTTTTCTTTCGCCATCATCCATAACAAAAAAACTTAAAGAAATTCCCAACTGAGGAGCAGCGAGTCCTATTCCGTCTAGTTTATACATTTGTGAGAAAAAAACTTCAAGAAATTCTGAAAATTCTGGTGTAATTTTTTCTACTTTTTCTGTTTTTTTTCTTAATATAGGATCTCCAAGATATCGTATTTGTAAATTAATTTCTTTCAACTTCAAACACCTCTTTTAAGTCTTCAATATAATCTTCTTTTGTTAAGAAAACCGATATTGGAGTTACAGAAACATATCCATTATTTATGGCAGAATAATCTGAGTTTTCATCATTATCATCTTCGACAATTTTTCCCAACATCCAATAATAAGAGTTTCCGTAAGGGTCTTTTCTTTCTTCAAAATAATCATCGTATCGTCTTTTACTTTGTTTGGTAATTTTTATCCCTTTTATCTCATCATATGGAATTTTTGGTACGTTAATATTCAAAGTTGTGAATTCAGGCCATTTTTCTAAATCGATTTTTCTTAAAAGGTCAAATAATATTTTTGCAGCATCATCATAATTCGGCTCAATAAAATCATAACATGAAATTGCTATTGAAGGAACTCCATTTAAGGCTCCTTCAAGTGCTGCGGAAACTGTTCCGGAATATAAAATATCTGTTCCTAAATTTGCACCTTTATTTATACCACTTATAACTATATCAAACTTTATTTTTTTGTGAATTGCTTCTAATCCTATTTTTACACTATCTGCAGGAGTTCCGTTTACAGCATAGCCAAACAGCATATCTCCGAATTTTACTTCTTTTGCCCATAAAGGTTGTCTTATAGTTATTGCATGACCTGTGGCGCTTCTTTCAACGTCTGGTGCGACTACGTATACTTCATGTTCTTTTTCAAGATATTTTTTTAAAATGGCAATGCCGGGTGCCATTATTCCATCGTCATTAGAAATTAAAATTTTCAAGTTAAACACCTCCATAATTTTTTTTATAATTAATTCTATCATATTATTAAAAAATATATCTTTGTTTGTTTTACGAACGGATTTATTTTTCGTTAATTTATAGCAGTTATATCTTTGATACATTATTATTAAGATAAAAAACTGAAAATTAAATCTTTAAAAAATTTTTCTTTTCATTAAAATCACCTGTTTTTTATAACTTTTTATGGTATAATAATAAAAACTTGATGATTTTAATTGGTTGGGATAAAAATGAAAAGAAATATATATATTTTAAGAAGAATGAGCTTAAAAAGGTTAATAGAACTTTCTCAAATAGGTGATAATCAAGCAATGGGTTTAATTTTGGAAAAATTTGAACCTATGGTAAAATCTATAATATCAAAATATTATGGCACATGGGCTGATTTTGAAGATTTTACACAAATTGGTTTTGTGGGTTTAATTCAAGCTGTGTATAATTTTAAAGAGGATTCTAATACAAAGTTTTCAACGTTTGCTTATTTGAATATTTCTTCTGAGATAAAGTCTTTTCTGACATATTTAAACCGTCAAAAAAATAAGGTTTTAACAGAAGCGGTTAGTATGGAATCAAATGACGATAATTTTAATGAAAATTCAGATTATTATTTTGAAAATCCTGAAGATAATCAGGATAATAATTTTTTAACATATTTAATAGAAGATACTATTCAGGATATGAAAGATGAAGAACAAGAAATTTTAAAACTTTGGTTTAGGGGTTATTCATATAATGAGGTTAGTGAAAAACTTGAGGTGAAAAATAAAAAAGTCGATAATACTATTCAAAAGGTAAAAAAAATTCTTGTTGAAAAAAAAGAAATATACGATAAATTAAACTATTTTTTTGGAGGTAATTTATGAAGTTGAAAATCATTATAATAGTATTATGTGTGATTTCATTAGTTTTATCAATAGCAACAGAAATAAGAATGATTCGTTTTAAACAAGTTCATCAGGCTTCAATTAATAGATTGAGTAATAATAATAATCTGAGATTTAGCGAAATTGAAAAAAAGATGGAAGAAATGGAAAAATATTTTGAACCAGGTGGAATTGTTGAAAAATATATAGTTGCTAATGATTTTCTTGAAAAAAAGATGGAAGATATAGATCAGATAATAACAAGTATTACAAGTTCTTCAACAGAAGGTTATATACAGATTTATGTAATTGGGCATGAAGATTTATGGGTTGCTTTTAGAGATAAAGATGGAAAATATATATTTCAAGGAAATTTAAAACCAGGTTTGAATCCTTATAAATTTTATTTTTTCAAAACACCTCCTGTCGATACTAGATATACTTATACGGTATCGCCGGATAGTTCTTTTACAACTGGAGATAAAACGAGATTGTTTTTCTTAATTCAAGAAACTGGGCAAACAAGACTTATAAAACATCCCGAAAATAATATTCAGGAATTAAAGAAAGATTTGAACCTTTATATTCCTTGATTTCTTTTTGAGAAATAAAAACAGAATTATTTTTCCCCTAAAGTTTTAGGGGACTTTGTGGGTTTAACTAGTAAAAATATTATTATAAATTAAAATTAATTTGTGGAGGGAAAATTATGAATATAGAATATAATCCGGAATCTTTTGAAAAGAAATGGCAGGAAATTTGGGAAGAAAGAGGAATTTTTTCAACGCCTCAGGAAAGCGAAAAACCTAATTATTATAATCTTATTATGTTTCCTTATCCTTCGGGTTCTATACATGTTGGGCATGTAAAAAATTATACTATTGGTGATGTTGTTGCGAGATATAAAAAAATGAAAGGGTTTAATGTTTTACATCCATGGGGATATGATTCTTTCGGTCTTCCAGCTGAAAATGCTGCTATAAAAATGGGTAACATTCATCCTGAAACTTGGACTATGCAAAATATTGAAACGATAAGAAGACAGATTAAAAATATAGGAATAACTTATAATTGGGATAGAGAAATTATTACTTGTAGCGAGGAATATTATAAGTGGACACAATGGTTATTTTTAGAGTTATATAAAAATGGACTTGCATATAAAAAACACGCTCCTGTTAACTGGTGTCCTGATTGTTTAACTGTTTTAGCAAATGAACAAGTTGTAAATGGTCAATGTGAAAGATGTGATACTTTAGTTGAGACAAAACATTTGGAACAATGGTATTTCAAAATATCTGATTATTCCGAAAGATTATTAAATGATATAGATAAACTTACAGGTTGGCCTGAAAATGTAAAAACTATGCAAAAAAATTGGATAGGAAAAAGTGAAGGTGCTAAACTTTCTTTTAAAATTGAAGGTATGGATATGGATCTTGAGGTTTTTACAACAAGACCAGATACATTGTGGGGTGTAACTTTTATGGCATTAGCTCCTGAATCGCCTTTAGTAGATGTTTTAACTGTAGATGAAAAGAAAAAAGAAGTTAAAGATTTTTTGAAAAGAATTAAAAACGAAGATAGGTTTAAAAGAATTTCAGAGGGTGCAAAAAAGGATGGCGTTTTTACTGGTAGATATGCTGTTAATCCAGTAAATGGAGAAAAAATCCCTATATATGTTGCAAATTATATTTTGTTAGAATACGGTACAGGAGCTATTATGGCAGTTCCGGCACATGATCAAAGAGATTTTGAATTTGCAAAAGAATTTAACTTGCCTATAAGGGTTGTAATTTCTTCTCAAGATGAAGAAATTAAAGTTGAAAATATGGAAAAAGCATTTACAGATGATGGGATAATGGTTAATTCAGATATTTTTTCTGGTATGAATAATAAACAGTCTTTTGAAAAAATCTTTTCGTGGATTGATGAAAGAAAAATTGGAGAAAAAACTATTCAATATAAATTGAGAGATTGGTTGATTTCAAGGCAAAGATACTGGGGTGCTCCTATTCCTATAATTTATTGTGATGAATGTGGAACAGTTCCTGTAAATGTTGAAGATTTGCCCGTAAAATTACCTAAAGATGTTAAGTTTGAGCCTACAGGAAAAAGCCCTCTTTTTGATAACGAGGATTTCAAAAATGTAAAATGTCCAAAATGTGGCGGGAATGCTGTTAGAGAAACTGATACTATGGATACTTTTGTAGATAGTTCATGGTATTATTTGAGATATATAAATCCTCATATGAAGGATAAACCTTTTGATTCGGAAGATGTAAACAAATGGCTTCCGGTAGATCAATATATTGGTGGAGTAGAACATGCAATTCTTCATTTGTTGTATTCAAGATTTATAACAAAAGCTTTATATGATTTGAAACATATAAACTTTGATGAACCTTTTAAAAACTTGTTTACTCAGGGAATGGTTTATAAAGATGGGGCAAAGATGTCAAAATCAAAAGGGAATGTTGTTTCTCCTGATGAAATTATAGGGAATTTAGGAATAGATTCTTTGAGGACTTATGTTTTATTTATGGGGCCTCCTGAAAAAGATTCTGAATGGAGTAGTGCAGGTATTGAAGGTGTATACAGATTCTTGAAAAAAGTTTGGAATAATCATATGAAGTTTATAGATAAATTAAAAGACAAAACTTTTGATACTAGTGTTGTTGAATTAAAATCACAAGATGAAAAGAAATTGAGAAGAAAATTACATCTCGTGATTGAAAAAATGACAAGAGATATAGAGGGGAGTTTTCAGTTTAACACTGTTGTTAGTTCTATGATGGAAATGACAAATGAGCTTTTGAATTATTTAAACAATACATCTGAAGATAATTGGAATTTAGAATTATTGTATGAAATATCAGAAAAATTTTTAACTATGCTTTCTTTAATTGCGCCGTATATTTCTGAAGAATTATGGAGTTTAATGGGCAAAAAAGAGTTAGTTATGTTGAATGATTGGCCTGAAGTTGATGAAAAAGCTTTAGAACAGGATGAAATTAGTATAGTTCTTCAAGTGAATGGAAAGGTTAGAAATACTATTTCAGTACCTGTTGATCTATCAGAAGACGAGTTGAAAGAAATAGCATTAAAAAATGAAAAAGTTCAAAAATTTATTGAAGATAAAAAAGTGTTGAAAGTAATTTATGTGCCAAAAAAACTTGTTAATATTGTAATTAAGGGGTGAAAAAAGTGAAACATCTAAAAATACCTAAACCTACTGTTAAAAGACTTGCTATTTATTACAGATGTTTAGTAAAAATGAAAGAAAACGGAACAGAAAAAACTTCTTCAAAAGAAATTTCTGAAGCTTTAGGTTTGAAATCTACTCAAGTTAGAAAAGACCTCTCATATTTTGGTGAATTTGGCAAAAGAGGTGTTGGATATGATGTTGAAAAATTAGCTTTCAAATTAAAAGAGATATTAGGTTTAAAAAGAAACTGGAATATAGCTATTGTTGGAGCGGGTAATCTGGGTTCGGCGATTGCTAATTATGCTGGTATGGAAAAAAATGGATTCAAAGTTGTTGCTGCATTTGATGTGGATAATAATAAAATTGGTAAAATGATTATGCCTGGAGTAAATGTTTCTAATATTTCTGATATGAAAAATAAACTAGAAGAAGAAAATGTGGAAATAGCTATTTTAGCTGTTCCGGCTTCTTCGGCCCAAAAAACAGCAGAAGAGTTAGTTTCTTACGGTATTCATGGTATTTTAAATTTTACTCCTACTTCTTTATCATTACCGGAAGAAATTTCTGTAGAAGATGTGGATTTTGTTATTTCTTTGAAATCTTTAACTTTTGAAATAAGTACTGGAAATGAAGAATAGTTATATTTAAATTATTTTTTATGAATAAAATATAAGGTGGTTTTTTTATGATAAAATTAAAATATCCCGTTTCTACGCAAAATTTGAATAAATTAAACGATGAAGAAAAGATAGTTTATTCGGGAAAAATAATTTTAGTTCATCCGGAATCTGCCGAAAAAATTTTAAATTATTATAAGCTAGAAGGTGCATATCTTTATAATTTTATAAGAGATATAATAATTTTTGGAAGTATAAATAAGGTTACAGGAGAGATATATGATATTTCATTTATGCATGATTTTTCTTATTCTAAGTTATTTTTAAATAGTGGGATATTAACTTTTATATTTCCGGAAGATTATTTAGAAAAAGCTTATTTTATAAAAAGAATTAATAGGCCTTTATTTGTTTATCAAAAAAAATCAATTAGAACAAGTAATATAAAGCCAATTTTACATGATGATATTGAAAATGGTGGAACTTACGAATGTTGGCTTGATGCAATAACTTTAAAAATATATGCAAAGGGTGATAATAATTCCAAATTTTAGAACACATATATTATCTGGAATAGTTGCTTATCCA
This sequence comes from uncultured Thermotogaceae bacterium, assembly GCA_964478535.1. GTDB lineage: Bacteria > Thermotogota > Thermotogae > Petrotogales > Petrotogaceae > CAYZNB01. Next base: position 22,372 of record CAYZNB010000003.1, on the reverse strand, counting down.
TTTTTCTATATTTTATTTGCAACTATTTCAAGTTTAATTTTTTCAAACATATATTATTTTTCAGCAGATGAAATAGCTTTTTCTTTTTCTTTATTTGTTTTAGGAAGTGATTTGCCTGATGTAGATCATCAACATGCGCTTATAAATAAATTTTTTAGAATACTTTTAATAATAGCAACTATTTATTATGTTTTTTTATATAGTTATAATTTATATCCTAAAATACCTTTTAGTAGAGATGTTTCTAATTTTTTACTTTTAATAGTTGCTATATCTTTAGGTGCATTAATTTCAGTTTTGTTTAATAAGCTTACAAGGCACAGAGGTATATGGCATACAGTTTTTATGGCGTTAATATTGTCAGGAGCATTATTTTTGTTAAACTTAAAATACACATTATTAATTCAAATTTTTTACAGTCTCAGTTTGTTTTTTGGGTATTGTGTGCATTTGTTTTTAGATAAATATTTTAAAGAAAACAAAAAATAAAAGCGAGCCGGATAATAATTTTTACATTATCTTGGAGGAAATAATAATGAAAGAAAGAGATTTAACAAAAGAAAATATATTAAAAACACTTATAATTACATCTGTTCCAACAATGATAGGTTTTGGTTCTCAAATGTTGTTTGATCTTGTAGATCTTTTTTGGATAGGAAAGATTTCAAGTGAAGCAATTGCTGCTGTAACAATATTTTCAACGATATTCTGGGTAGTAATGGCGTTTAATGAAATTATAGGAACAAGTTCAGTGTCTTTAATATCGCAAAATTTTGGTAGGAAAGATATAAAAAGAACGGAATTATCTATTGAACAGACTATTACATTTAAATTTTTGGTAGCGTTGATCGCAGCAGTTTTAATGGCTATTTTTTTAAAACCTTTAATTAACTTTTTTACTGATGTTCCTTTGATTAGAAGTTATACTCATGATTATGGTTATATAAGACTTTTCTTTTTGCCTATAATGTTTACTTCTTACTCAGTAAATACAGCTTTAAGATGTATAGGAGATGCAAAAACTCCTATGTATATAATGATATTTGCAAGTGTGTTAAATATAATTCTGGATCCTTTATTTATTTTTGAAACTGTTCCCTATATAAATATTCCTGGGTTAAATTTAGGTGTGTTTGGGGCGGCTTTAGCAACGGTGTTAACTCAAACTCTAGCGAGTGCTATTGGACTATATTTTTTGTTTTCAGGAAAATCTATAGTAAAACCAAAAATAAAAAATTTATTTAAATTAGATAAAGAGATGGATAAGCAATTAATAACTATAGGTCTTCCTAATGGTTTAGAAGTATTTTTAAGAAATATTTTTCAGGTTATCGTATTAAAATTTGTAGCATTATTTGGAACAGAAGCTGTTGCGGCTACAGGAATAGCAGGAAGGATATTTGGGTTTGCATTCATGCCTTTGATTGGACTAGCTATTTCAAGTTCTGCCATGATAGGTCAATCTCTTGGAACAGATGATATAAAACGATCTCAAAAAACTGCGAACATATCGGGTGCTTTTGGGGCTTTTCTATTATTAATTTTTACTATTTGTGTAATAATTTTTGGAGAATTTTTAATAGGAATTTTCTCAGATGATTTGCAAGTAATAAAATATGGGGCAGAATTTTTAACTTATGGAACAATAGGGCTTGTGTTTATAGCTTATGGCTTTGGTTTTTCTTCGGCATTTTCGGGTGCTGGATACAATAAACCTGTGTTTGTATCAAGTGCGATTTCAAGATGGGTAGTTCAAATTCCATTTTTGTTGATAACAGTGTTATTATTAAATCTTCCAATTATTTGGGTTTGGCTTGCTTATTTAGTGGGAGATATTGCAGATTTTCTTGTTAAATTGTATTATTATAAAAAGGGTACTTGGAAATATAAAAGAGTTTAAAATTTTAAAAACAGACTTTAAGTCTGTTTTTTTATAAAATGGAGGACGAAGAATATGGATAAAAAACCTAACAGTGAATTTTTATATCAATATGGTGTAAAAGAAAAAAATGTCAGTTTTATTGGGGGGTTTGTAAATTATGTTTATAATGTAAAGCTTGAAAATAAAGATTTTATTCTTAGAATAGGTAGTAAAAAAAATAAAAAATTGTCTGATATAGAAGGTGAAATTGATTGGATTAATTTTTTAAAAAATAAAGAAATTTCTGTATGTGCTCCTATCAAAAATTTGAAAGATAATTTTTTTGTTGAATCTAAAGATGAGATAGCGGTTTTGTTTGAAAAAGCTGAAGGAGAATTTGTTGATTATAAGTCTAAATTTTGGAATAAAGATCTTTTTTATATTTGGGGTAAAAATATAGGTAAAATGAATAATGCAGCTAAATATTATATTCCCGATTCAAGTATAAAAAGATATGAATGGTATCAAGATGTGTTTTTCACACCTGAAATTGTAAAAGATAGCAATTTTGAGAAATTGTTTTATGAAAAAATGGAGTTGTTGAAGAGTTATGATAAAGATGAAAAATCATATGGATTGATTCATGGAGATTTGCATCATAAAAATTTTACATTTAATGGGGAAAAAATGTACATGTTTGATTTTGATGATTCATCTTACAACTATTATGTGCATGATATAGCTATGCCTATTTTTTATTCTTTGAGTATGTTTAATGATATAAATGAAGATACAAGGTTTGAAAAATGTGAGGAGTTTTTTATTCCGTTTATGAAAGGTTATTATGAAGAAAATGATTTAGATAATAAATGGCTTGAAATAATACCTGATATTTTTAAGTTTAGAGAATTACTTTTAATTTTAGCTATAAATAAACAAATAGATTTAGAAGATCCGAAAAATGAAAAATTAAAAAAATATGAGCAAGAGCTTAAAGAATCAGTCATGTTAGATAAGCCTTATGTTAAAGATTTTGACAAAATAATAAAAAAGATTAAAGAAATAAAATAATTGGAAAGTTTGAAGGGAATAGCATTAAAGCATTGTTTGATTTTTATTGAAATATGCTTTTAATGTAGTGTAACAGCCATACTGCACTTTGCACGGAGTTACAGCACATATGATAACGTGAATATTTTTGTGGGTAATTATAAAAAGTTGAAACTTATAATTAAGAAAAAAATTTATGAGATTTGTCATTTCGAACGAAAAAGTGTCCTTCTTTTGAGGAGAAATCTGCGGGTTTGCGGTTTTATGTTTTGAAATTAATTAATAAAAAATCAAAGAATGCGGGTCTCTCCTCAAAAAAATGTCGTTCGAGATGACAGAGTGCAAAAAAGTTTTAGATTATTTTCACACTTCAATAACTTTTACAAGAACCAACTATCGTTCAATAAATTTTGCCCACTATCTTTTACAGAGAACCTATTTTTATAGATGAGTATTTGATTAGGAAAAGCATAAAACAGTTTTTAATAATTAAGTAGCAAATAAATGACGAAATAAAAGCTTACAAGATCAAATTTTTTCTGATCAATTTTTAAAATTAAAATGTAAAATTTTGCAATAAATCTGGTATCATATTAATGAATATATATATTTTAATGAAAAAATATTATAATTAAATAATTGTGTGACCGTCAAAAAGGGGGATAGAGATGGTTAGTGTTATTATTGTGTCTGGGGGAGTAGGAAAAAGAGCAAAGTTATCATATCCTAAACAGTTTTATAATTTGTGCGGGAAAACAATTTTAGAAATTTGTGTATCAAAGTTTGATAATAGTTCTTTGGTAGATAACATTATTATTGTATCGAATAGTGATTTTATCGAAGAAACAAAAAAAACAACGGACTATTTTAAAAAAGTGAAAGCAATAGTCGATGGGGGAAAAACAAGGAGTGAAAGTGTTTATAATGGTTTGGTTTATTTGAAAGAATTTTCTCCAAATTTAGTATTAGTACATGATGCCGTAAGACCTTTTATTTCAACAAATAAGATTGAAGAAATAATAAAATGCAGTAAAATTTTTAAAAATGTTGTACCGATTGTAGATGAAAAAAACACGGTTTCTATAACAGATAATGAAAAAATAATTGAAATGCCTGAAAGAACTACTATAAAAATTCATCAGACTCCACAATGTTGTGATTATAATCAACTTTTAAAATCTTATGAAAAAATAAAAGATAAATTTGATTTTTTTACGGATGAAGCTTCAATTCTTTTAAATTCTAATATATCCCCCTTTTTTATTGTAGGAGAAGAAAGCAACATTAAAATAACTACAGATATAGATTTAATGGTTGCTAAACTTATTTATGAAGAGGGTGAAGATGTTGAGTGAAGTATTTATTTCTGGGCAAATATTAAATAATATGAAATCCCAAGTGGATTCTTTTCTTTATGATTATTATGTTTCAAATTATACTTTTTTTCCTGTAGATAGAGAAAGGGTATATAAATTTTTTTTAAGTTCTTTAAATTATGATAGTGCTTTTTATTGTATAAAAGATGAAAAGATTTTAGGAATACTAGGATATGAATATAATTTGAAAAGTTTTATAAATATAGATTTTATAACTTATATAAAAGAATTTGGATTTAAAGAATATAGTAAAAATTTTTTTAATTTAAGAAAAAATTTTAAAAAAAGTTCTAAAAATATATTAAATGTTCAATTATTAACTTCAAAAGAAGAATATGATTATTTAGGTTTGGAAATAAAAATGTTGAAAAAACTTTTTGAATTTACGCAAAAAAAAGCCATTAAAAATATTCAGGTTTGTGTTGAAGAAAAAAATTCTAAATTTTTAAATATGTACAAAGAAATGGAATTTAAATTTTTTAAATCAAAAAAAAATATACATATTATGAAAAAAGATATTTCAAATTTCAGAGTTTAAAAAAACGCAGACAAAGTATGCGTTTTTTAATTTATTTATTTATTTTTCTTCTATAGATATATTATAAGTTTTATTTTTTATTGTTACTTTAAAAAAACGTGTTTTAAATAATTGTTTTTCATAGTTTAAAAATTTTCTTTCTTTTTCTTTTAGTAAAAAAGACATTTCTTTAAAATCTGCAATTTCAAAAGAAATAATATCGCCAGGTTTTTTTTGAGAAAGTAGACTAAAATCAATTTTACTCACAACTCCTAAACGTGTATATCCTCCTGTAACTTGACAGTCGTTCAATAAAATTATTGGTTGCCCATCTTTAGGTACTTGAACTACACCTGGAAATACTGGTGAAGAAATAATATCGGCTTTATCTTTATGAATAATTTGATTTCCGGTAAGTCTTAAACCCATTCTATCAGATAAATTAGAAACAATATATTCAGAGTTGAAAAAAGAGTTAACAGTTGAAATTTCAAAATCTTTGTGTTCAAAAGTTAAAAAAACTCTAATTTTTTTTCTATTATAATTTATTCCAAAAAATTCTGGGGTTAATTTATTTCCAATCAAATTCTCGTTGATAAAATTATTTTCAATTTCTAAAACATCTCCATTTTTTAAGCAATTTCCATAATAACCGCCAAAAGAATTTTTTGTGTAAGTAGATTTGCTATTAAAAACTTCTTCAGCTTTAATTTCTCCATTTATTCCAATATATCCTCTGAATCCTTCAACTAATCCTGCAAAAGATAATATATCGCCTTTTTTTACTAAAGTGCATTCATAATTATTTACGGGAATACCGTTAAGGAGTGGTTTGAAGTTTCCTCCGGTAATTGAAATTAATAGATCATTTTCAAATAATATTTCAGGTGGTGTATAAGTGAATTCTATTAAAGGGGCATTCATTTTGTTTCCAATTATCAAATTTGCAATTTTAGCGTTATCTTCATCTACAGCTCCACATAAAGGTATGCCGTGTTTTTGGCAATTTTTTCTTCCCAAATCTTGAATGGTTGTAAACATACCACTTTTTAAAAAGATTATTTTTTTCATAAATTAATCATCTCGATTTTTAAGTCATAAGTACCTTTTTCAACATTATGTTTTATATAATCATATTCAGAAAGTGAAATAGAGTAAAACTTTATAAAATTTCCCGCTTCAAATATGGAAGGTTTTTTTGAAGATTTATTAAATAAATTAATAGGAGTTTTTCCTATTAATCGCCATCCTCCAGGACTATTTACTGAATAAATACCGGTTTGATTACCTGCTATACCGACCGATCCCTTTTCAATTTTTTTTCGCGGGGTTTCGAGTCTAGGTGCATTTATTTTATCATTTAGTCCTCCTAAATAAGGGAATCCAGGAGTGAAACCTAAAAAATATATTTTATATAAAGGTTCTGTGTGAAGTTTAATTACATCATTTATATTTAAATTGTTATATTTAGCAACAAAATCAATATCTATAGCGAAGTTTGGTTCATAACATACAGGAACATTATAAATAATTCTATTTTTCAATTTTTTATAATTAAAATTTATTAAATATTTTTCTACTATATTTTTTATATTTCCGAAATTAGTTTTGATAATATCAAATTCAGCATAAAGAGAATTGTATGCGTTAAAAGTATTTATTATATAATCTTTTTTTTCAAGTTCATTTTTTAAATGAATAATTTTTTCGTTTATTTCAGGAGAAATTATATTTTCAAGCTCTACTATAAAAGAATTTTCATTAGTTTGAAAAATTTTCAATTTGAATTACCTCTTTTTTAAACAATTGGTTTAACTATAATTTCATTTTTATCAAATTGTTCCTTAATATTTTTTGCAAAATCTAAAGCGTGTTCGCCATCGCTGTGAATACACAAAGTATCTCCGTGTAAAATAATTTTTTCACCCGAAATACAAACTGTTTCATTATTTTTTATAATTGATAAACATTGTTTTATAGATTCATTTGTAGATTTTATAACTGAATTTTCGATTTTTCTTGAAACCAAATTAGAATTTTTATCGTATCTTCTATCGGCAAAAATTTCGTTTGCATACCTTAATCCAATATTTTTTGAAGCTTCTATCATTTTAGAATTAAATAATCCGTATAAAATTAAATCTTTATCATAATCATAAACGGCTTTTGCGATTGCAAAAGCAACATCATAATTTTCACAAGCTAAGTTGTATAATGCTCCATGAGGTTTTACATGATGAAGCTTTGAACCAAAAGTTTTTAAAAAAGCGTCAAGAGCACCAATTTGATAAATTAAAACATCACGTATTTCTTCTAAAGATAAATTTATATGGCGTCTTCCAAATCCTTGTATGTCATTATATCCGGGATGAGCGCCAACTGATATGTTATTTTCTAAAGCAAGTTTTACAGTTTTTTTCATTATAAAAGGATCGCCCGCATGAAATCCGCAGGCGATGTTTACTGAACTAATATATTTCATTATTTTTTTATCATTACCAAAAGAATATAATCCGTATCCTTCGCCTAAATCGCAATTGATATCAATATATTTCATGTTTTTCTCCTTACAATCTTGGAAGCCATGTTATTTCTTTTAAATTTGAAAAATCAACATCGGTTACTGCGTTTGCAAGTAAAGTAAATTCTACCGAAAAATTTATTTTTCCAAAAATTTTTTTATTTATTTTTGAATTTTTACCTAGAAAAAAGTTCAATAAATAAAAATCATTCTTGTAGCAATAACCGTGAAGAGATTTCAATAATTTCTTGAAATCTTTTTCATTTTTATAATCATAATAAAAGACATGAAAGTTTTTCATATTTTTGTTTAATTCGGGTATTTTAAATAAAGGGATTATCTTTGAGAAAAATTTTAAAGTTTTTTGAAGAACTACAAGTCTTTTTGAAATTTTTATTATTCCAATATCTGAAATATCTTGAGTATTCCAACCATAAATTGTTGCACTGTTATATTGAAACTTTATAAGTTTTTTTTCATTTAAGAGAGGCAAAAAAAAGTTTTCTTTTAAATTCAATGGCAAAAAGTCATATTTGTCATTTTCTATAGTGTATATTTTCTCTAATTCGTTTAAATCAAAATCATCAGAAATTTCTACTTTTTTTGAGATAGGTTTATTAAATATTACATTTGAAATAGCTTCAAATTTGCATACAGGAGTCAAAGAAAAATGTTTCATCAATCTCATTGAAGGCGCATTATCGGATTTTACAGAAACGTAATAGAAATCGACATCGCCTCTTTTTATAAGTCTACTGGAAGCTTCGTCGATGATTTTTTTTAACCATCTTGCTAATTTATTTCTATGTTTAGGGTTAGTCCTTAAATCATAAAAATAAGCGCCTTTAAATACTTTTCCATTTATTTTAAAAGTAGCTATACCTACTCCCATAAAACCAATAATTTCTTTCGAGTTTTCATCTTCAGCAACAAGATAAAAACCTTCTTCAAAAAGTTTAGACTTGCTTTTAAAGTCTTTTTTTAATAATACAATTTCAAAAGCTCCGCTTTGAGAAGCATCTTTATGAATTTCAAGCATTTTTAAATTGTCTGAATCAACGGCATCTCTAATAATCATTTTTATTTTACCCTTTCATAAATTGCAGTTAAAGTGATCGTAAAAAAACATACTTCTTTTATAATAGAAACTTTGCTGACTTCCGCTCATTTTAGGACCAAAAACAACAGAGATTAACAAATGAGTAAAGAATACAATTGACGGTTTTAAATCTTTCCAATCCCAAACATCTTCAAGTTTATTAATTGTTCTTCTTTTAAAACCTTTTAAAAGTTTAAAATTTCCAGAGAATAATACTTGAAACAACCACCCTAATCTTAAAACTGTTGTATAAGTTCCTTTTCCACCTTTTGAAAAGATTTTTTTATGTTCTTTATTTTCTAAAAGATCTAAATATAAATTTGGTAAAGAAATTCCTTCGGAATAAGCTATCATAAGACCAGGACTCATCCTTGGATTTACATCGGTTATTTTAAATGAAGAAGATTTTAAATCTCTTAAAAAATCTATACATAAGAATCCAGAGTAGTTTTCTCTCTCAACAATTTTTTCAACATATTTATTTATTTCTTCACTAGCTACCGATTCTCTTAAAATCCCAAATCCACCTTTATAGGGGTATTCCTCTAAGTTATGATAAATTGTGTTAGAGATAAGTTTGCCATCTTTTGCTAAACCAATTGTACAGTATTGTTCTTGGCTCATAAGTTCTTGCGCCATATATTCTTTTTTATCAATTTTTTCAGTAAATTTCTCAAATTCTTCATTATTTTTTATTATTTTAATGCCAACAGCGCCTCTTTCTCTTCTTGGTTTTAAAACTATTGGAAAATTAAGTTCATTAGGAGTAAAATTTTCTAATAAACATGTTTTTGGTGAAGGAATTTCCAATTCTTTAGCAAGCTCAGATAAAGAATATTTATCGTGTAATTTGTTAATTGATTTAAAATCAGGAACTAATATTTTCACTTTATCCTTTAATGCTTCTTTATAATAAGATAAAACATAAGTTTCTTCAAAAACTGGAATTAAATAATCAATTTCATTTTCTTCAACAATTTCAATAATTTTATCGATAAAGCCTTTTGAATCAGCACTTATATCGGGATAAAAATATCTTTTTTTTATATATTTACTATAAAGTCCCATGCTGAGTCTAGAACTTTCAGCTGCATACACTTCATGCCCCTGATTAGATAAAATACGAATAGTGTTAAATCCATACCACATTCTTACGCCAGTAACAAGTATTTTAGCCATAAACCCACTCCTCCAATAAAATATAAATTTAATTAAAAAAACTATCAATATTATACACTTTTTTCAAAGAAAATATCAAGTGATATTTTAGAGTTATTTCTATTTAATTTTTTTAGATAAGATGTTTTTGCTATATATATTTTTAACGTATTATTTCAAAAATTAATAGTTCGTTGTTATTGAAATAGAATTTTAATTTTATATTATAAATTTATGATATTATATTATAACACAATTTTATTCATTTTTTTTTAAATAACATTTGATATAATAAAAAAGATTGTTTGGTTGATATTTTAGTTGATAAGAATTGAACTTTATAAAATGTTTTGTGTAGAATAGAAACCAAAATATTAATGGGAGAGAAAAAATGTATGATATTATTATAATAGGATCAGGTCCTTCTGGATTATTTGCATCAGCGAATATAAAAAATAAAAAAATTCTTTTATTAGAAAAAAATGAAATTTTAGGGAAAAAATTACTTGTTTCAGGATCAGGTCAGTGTAATTTGACGCATTCTGGTGATATAAAAGATTTTTTTAATCATTATGGTCAAAAAAAGAATTATGTGAAAAAAATACTTTTAAGGTTTTCTAATGTTGATTTGATAAAATATTTCAATCAAAGAGGATTAGATTTTATTGTAGATGAGAACGGGAAATATTTTCCGAAATCTTTAAAATCAAAAGATTTGATGAATGTTCTTATTGATGAAATATATAACAATAATGTGGAAATTATGCTATCTAAAAAAGTAACTAAAATATCAAAAGAAAAAGATTTTTCAGTATATTGTGGTGAAAAAAAATATATAGCAAAAAATGTTGTTATAGCTACAGGGGGGAAATCGTATCCCGTATTAGGAACTACTGGAGATGGGTATGAATTTGCAGAAACGTTAGGTCATAAAATAATCTCAACAAAACCTTCTCTTACATCTTTAAATATTGAAAATTTTAATTATAAAGAATTGGCTGGAACATCATTTAAAAATGCAAAAATTAGTATAAGCAATAAACTTTCAAATATAGGAGATCTTTTGATAACTCACAAGGGTTTTTCTGGCCCATGTGTTTTAGATTTTTCGAGATATATTTATGATGGAGACATTATTTATATATCATTTCTTAATTTAATTAAAGAGAAATTTTCTAATATTTTATATAATAAATTATTAGAAAATCCTAAAAAAGATATTTTTAATATTCTTAAAGATTTTGATTTTACAAAAAAATTTTTATATTTCATATTGAATGAATTAAAAATTAATTATAAAGAGTTAGCTTGTAATCTAAATAAAAAAGATAGAAATGCTATAGTTGATTATTTTATTGAAAAACCTTTTAAAGTGTCTACAGTTAATGGATTTGATAGTGCTATGGTAACTTCTGGTGGAATTGATACTTTCGAAATTGACTCTAAAACAATGCAGTCTAAGTTAGTAGAAGGGCTTTTTTTCTGTGGTGAAATTATAGACGTTGATGGAGATACGGGGGGATATAATATTCAATTTGCTTTCAGTACAGCAAAAATAATAAGCGATTTTTTTAACGGAGGAGAAAATAATTGAAAAAGTTATTTTTATTATTTTCAACATTTTTGATTTCTATTTTTTTGTTTTCAAGTGAAATAAGAAATATTGAATATTCTAATGATAATGTTATTTCTATAAGATTTTCAAGGAACTATAAAAATTACGAAAAAAAATTAATTTTTGAAAACCCGCATTATTCAGAAATACCGATTGAAGAAAGAAATATTGAATTTGAAATTGATGAAAATAAAGTATACACCATATCTGTTTTTTCAGAAGATAAAAATTTAGAAAAAAAATCATTTTTTTTAGCTAAAAATTTATCAGAAAATATAACGTTTGAAGATGATGAAAAAAGCGTTATGTTTTTCTCCGAAACATTCGATAAAAATTCTGAAACTTTTGTTTTGATAAATTATGAAAATGATTTAATAATTAGTGCTGAGATAATTATTTTTTGTAATGAAGGTTTTATAAATAAATTTATTTTTCCAATAGGTATAAAAGATAAGACTGGAACAATAAAAAATTATTTAAAAGTTAATACTTTTTTGAAAAGGGAAATGATGGCAGCTGTTTCCGCCGAAAACTATTTTCCTATAATTTCTAATAAATTTATAAAAAGTGAATATGACCTTATTTTCCCGAGCTTGTTGAATGTTTTGCCTGCTATAATTATTTCAAAGGATTTTGTGGAAGTAATAACTTTTGATTTGGATTTGAAACTATCTAATACAAAGAGTTTAGAAAAATACTCACAATTGTGGAAAATAAAATTAAAAAAGCAAATCACATTTGCAAATAGGTTTATTCCATTAGTTTTTAAAGATTTTAATACGCCTTTTTTTTCTTATAAACAACCCGAGTTAAATGTTCAAGAAGAAAAAGTTACGAAAAAAAATAAAAATGCTGTAATTTTTGTTCATGGAATGCATCCTCATTATCCAGAAGGTTTGTTTGAATTAGAATCTTTTTGGAAGAAAAATAAAACAAAATCTTATTGGAATGATTGGTTTAGATACATACAAAATGAAAAAGAAAAATTTGAGAAGTATGATTTTTATGAATTTATTTACGATTCAAATTCAAAAACTTTTTATGAATTTGCGGAAGACTTGAGTAATTTAATGAAAAAAGGAAGTTTTCATGAATATGAATCAATATATTTTATCTCTCATAGCATGGGGGCATTAGTAGCAAGACAATCTGCTAATTATTTTGGATATGATAATATAAAAAAAATAATTTCGTTAAATGGAGCTAACGAGGGAGCAGTTCTTCAAAACCTTATTGAAATACTCGGTTTTTTTTCAGGATCAAAAGAAAATAATTATAATTATGACGATTTTTTTAATGAAATTGCTTCAATTTTTTTATATAAAGACGTAAAACTAGAAGAAACTGTATGCCTTTTTTTAAAAGAATATCCACAACTTATTCCTGCACTTATTTTTGAAATAAGTGCATTAAGTCCATTTTCCGGAGGTTATTCAGTGAGGCATCAGGATAAAAGTCTTTTGAAAGAATTGGAAAAATTTTATGAAAATAGTGTTTCTTCAATTTTTACCTATAATGAAGAAATAAAGGCTTTGAATGAAAATGATAAATATATAGATAAAACAGTATTTATTTCAAGTTATATTGAAAATAATTTTGATAGCAAGTATTTTATTTTCATGAGCATTTTAGAATCTTTATTTAAGGATACAGAGAAAATTGAATATATTAATGATGGTATTTTAAGATTGGAGAGTCAATTTCTAGAAAAAGAAAAACATAATTTTGAAGTATTCGAAAATATTAATCATAGCGAATTACTTGATAACGAAGAGTTTATAGAAATTATTTTTACTAACTATATTTTAAAATAAAACATTCTAGGAAGTGAATAATAAAAATGAAAAAACTTTTTTGGATTTTTTTAGTAATATTTTTTCAATTTATAGGATATTCTAATTTAATAAAGAAAATAGAATATGAAGGTAATAATAGAATTTCTGTTTATTTTGAAGAAATTTTAGAAAATTCTTACTTAGAAATTTTTGATGAAAATAATAATATTTATTCTTTTTCTTTAAAACAAAAAAATTATAATTTTGAAATTGAAGAAAATACACATTATAATTTTTATCTAGTATCTGACGAGCAAATTATAGAAAAAAAGAGTATTTTTTTATTTAAAAATTTTTATTCAAATGTAAAGTTTGAAGATAAAGAAAAGTATATTTTGTTTTTTTCAGAAAGTTTTTTTGAAAAATTTGAATCTTTGATTTATATAGATCATAATAAAGATGAATTGATTGAGAAAGTAAATATATCATATTTTTTAAAAGGAAACAAAGAAGATATAAATTGGAAAATACTTTTTCCTTTTGGTTTTAAATATAAGAATGAAAATACTTTTGATTATATAAATGTTAATTTTAAAACGAAAAGAAAATTTCCTTTATATCCTCAAGAAACTACAAGGTATTTTCCTGTTATAAACAGTGAAATTACAAAACAAGAATTTAACCTTATTTTTCCAAGCGTTATAAGTTTTTATGATCCTATAACTTTTTATAAAGATATATTAGAAATTCTTGAAATTGAAATAAATTTTGCAGAAACAAAAAAAATTAGTAAATATTCAGAATTATGGAAAGTAGAAATAAAAAGAAGTTCAGGAACTATTGAACGGTTTATACCTGGAATATTAAAAACGCTTAAATTTCCTTATGTATCCTTTAGATCACCCGATCAATTATTAAATGAGGAAAAAAATTTTAATAAAAATAAAAACGCAATTATTTTTATTCACGGATTACAATTTCACTATCCAGAAGAACTTGAAAATTCTGAACTGATGTGGAAAAAAGACAGATTACAAATTTATTGGAATGATTATTTTAAATATATTTATAATCATAAAGAAAAATTTGAGATTTATGATTTTTTTGAATATATATATGACACTCAATCTAAATCATTTATTGAATTTGCAGAAGATTTAAGCGAAATTATGAAAAAAAATAACTTTGAAGAATATGAATCAATATATTTTATATCTCACAGTATGGGAGCGTTAATAGCAAGACAATCTGCTAATAATTTGAATTATAGTAATATAGAAAAAATCATTTCAATAAATGGAGCTAATAAAGGATCTTTTTTGCAAAATACTATAGAGTTATTTTCTTTTGACTTGATAAATGAATCTTTTTATTTAATTGAATCTGATTATGATATACTTAAAATATTTTCTGATTTTATAAAAGAAAATATTTTTAAAACTACAGATAGATATCACAAAGATATATTAGAAAAATTTTTTTATCAGTATCCACAGTTTTTACCTGCAATATTTTGTGAAATGGGAATTTTAAGTCCGTTTATAGGTGGCTATTCAATTCGTTATGATGAAAAAGAAATATTATTTGAATTAGAAAAGAATTTTCATAGTGATGGAAAAATTTTTTCTTATAACGAAGAAATATTTAATTTAAATAAGAAAGATAAATATTTAGACAAAACGATATTTTTATCAAGTTATATTGAAGAAGAATTTGAACTTATTTATTATTTTCCTAATCAAATAATGAATCTAATTTTTAAAGAAAAAAATTTTTATGAAATGAAAAATGATGGGGCATTAAATCTTTTGAGTCAATTTATAGATGGAGAAAATGGAAATATTGAAATATTTGAAGGTTATAACCATGAGTCTTTTCTTTACGATAAAGAAAAGATTGAATATATATTTTCAAAATATATATTAGAAGATTATGATTTTTGAAAAAATAATGTATAATCATAAAGAATAAATTATTAAAAAGCTAAGGAGAAAAAACTATGATTTACAGGGGGACATTTGCAGAAATCAATTTAGATAATTATTTTCACAATTTAGAGTATATTTCAAAAGAATCAAAAACAAAAGTTATGCCAGTAATTAAAGGCGATGCATATGGTCATGGGAGTGTAATTTTAGCAAAAGAAGCTGAAAAAAAGGGGTATGATTATTTTGCGGTAGCATTTCTTCAAGAAGCGGTAGAATTACTTAAAAATGGAGTTAAAGCAAAAATATTAATATTTAATTTTTTTCTTCCAGAACATATAGAAATTGTTTATGATAATAGAAATCAATTAATACCCACAATATCTTCAGTAGAAATGTTAAAACAATTTATAGAAGTATTAGGAAGAAGAATAAGGAATATAAAATTCCATATTAATTTTAATACAGGGATTGCAAGAAACTGTATAATGGAAAATGAAATGGAAGAATTAATAAATTTAATAAAAGAATATAATTTATATATAGAAGGTGTTTATACACATTTTGCATCAGCAGATGACGATGACGAATACGTAAAAAAACAAATGGCTTTGTTTAAACAAAAATTATATTATTTATCTGAAAACAATATAAATTATGATATGGTTCATTATTCAAACTCAGCAGCAGCATTACTTCAAAAAATAGACTTGAAGACAGATTATGTGAGGGCAGGAATTGCGAGTTATGGATTGCAGCCTTCGAATATAAAAAAATCTGAAGGGTTGAAACCAGTATTATCTGTTAAAAGTGTTTTAGCTAAGACTTTTTTATTAAAAGAAGGCGAAACCGTAGGTTATGGAAGAACTTACAAATGTGATAAAGAAACAACATGTGGAATAGTACCTCTAGGATATGCTGATGGGTATTTCAGAGCTTTTTCTAATAAAGCTTACGTACTTGTAAAAGGTAAAAAATGTTCTGTAATAGGAAGAGTATCTATGGATCAACTAGTGATAGATATAACAAATTCAGGAGCAAAATTTCTTGATGAAGTTGTATTATTAGGGAAACAAGGAAATGAAAATATAAGCTGTGAGTATTTAGCAGAATTAGCTAACACAATAAATTATGAGATAACCTCTTTAATTTCAAAAAGAGTTAAAAGAATATATGTGAAAGGTGATGAAGTTTATGAAGGAAGAGTATGCATTGAAGGATGTTATAGCGAAAACTATTTTTCCAGAACAACAAGGTGAAAATAAAGTTGATTTTATAAAAGATCTAAAAATCAATGAAATAGTAACGGTTGAAGGAAAAGTTGTTAGTAAAAAGTTGCAACAGACAAAAGCAGAAAAAATATTTTTATTGATTACCATAGCAGATAAAACAGGATCAATTCGAATAATAGATTGGTTTAATCCTGAAGAAAATTATGAAGAAATATCTAAAGATAAAATAATTGAAGTAAAAGGTAAAATAGTTTCTTTTGATAACAGACTTCAATTGAATTTATCAAGAGAAAAAGACTCTTTACAATTAATAGATGAAAAAAATGTTAATCCTGAAAAATATTTAAACGAATCTGCCGTTTCTGCAGAAAAAATGATTCAAGAATTGATGAACCTATTAGAAAAAATTGAAGATGAATCTTTAAAAAAATTTATGAAAGAAATTTTTAATGAAAATGATTATATAAAAGACCTTTTTTTCAATTCGCCAGCAGCGATGTCAATACATCATGCACATAGAGGTGGATTATTAGAACATTCTTTAAGTGTAGCAAATTTATGTTTGAATATGAATAAAGTATATAATGAATTAGCAAACAACGATATTTTAATTTCAGGTGCTATATTACATGATTTGGGAAAAATAAAAGAATATATTATTAAGCCACAAGGAATTGAAAAAACAGATGAAGGTGAATTGTTAGGCCATATTTATTTGGGCGTAGAAATATTTAATGAAATAATAAAAAAATCAAAAATAATTTTAAATAAAAGTTTTAAAGAACACATCTTACATATTATTTTATCTCATCACGGTGAAATAGAATTTGGAAGTCCAGTAGTGCCAAAAACATTAGAAGCACTAATTATTCATTTATGTGATTATTCAGATTCAAAAATAGCTCAGGCGAGTGACAACATAGAAATTGCAAGAAAAGTAGATCCGAATTCGACATGGTCAGAATATGATAAAAGGCTTGGAACAAAAATGCACACAAAACTATAACGGAGGATTGTTTGATGAAAAAAGAAGCTAAAAACATAGTAATTGTCGAATCTCCGGCAAAAGCTAAAACAATAGAAAGATATTTAGGGAAAGATTATGAAGTAATAGCCTCTAAAGGGCATATAAGAGATTTACCCGCAAAAAAATTTGGGATTGATATAGAAAAAAACTTTAAACCGGAATTTGAAACAATGAAAGGAAAAGAAAAAGTAATAAAAGATATAAAAGCAAAAGTTAAAGATAAACATATTTTACTTGCACCCGATATGGATAGAGAAGGAGAAGCTATTGCTTGGCACCTTGCAAAAATATTAAAAATACCAGCTAAAGAAAAAGTGAGAATAATTTTTTCTGAAATAACAAAAAATGCGATAACTGAATCGATAAATAACCCATTAACTATAGATAATAATAAAGTTGATGCACAACTTGCAAGGAGACTTTTAGATAGAATTGTGGGATATAAAATAAGTCCGCTTGTATGGAGAGTATTTAAAAATTATAAAACGAGTGCGGGAAGAGTTCAATCAGCGGCATTAAGAATATTAGTTGAAAAAGAAAGAAATGTATTCAAATTCAAACCTACAAAATATTTTAAAATATACATTCAAGATAAAAACATACAAATACCTCTAAACAAAGAAAACGGTAAAAAATTAAAACCAGAAACTGTAGACAAAAAAAAGAAAGATGAAATACTCGACTATTTAAAAGATAAGCACATTTCCGTTTCTAACACAAAAGAAAAACAAACTCAGAAATCTACTCCCGATCCTTTTATTACAAGTAGTTTACAACAATCAGGAGTATCTATACTTGGTTGGTCTTCAAAAAAAACTATGAAAATTTCTCAGGAATTATATGAAGGGATAAAAACAATTGACGGACAAATTGCTTTTATAACTTATATGAGAACGGATTCAAAAAGAATATCTGAAACAGCTCAAGAATCTGCAAAAAAATATTTATTAAATACTTGCGGAAAAGAATATTGCGGAAATTATAAAACCTCAAAAAACAAAGCGAAAATTCAAGATGCCCATGAAGCTATAAGACCTACAAATATTGATATAGATCCTCAAAAAGCTTCTCAGCTTATAGAAGGAGATCAACTTAAACTTTATAACATAATATGGAACAGGTTCATGGCCTCGCAATCAGTTAATTCAAAATACAATGAAATTCTTTACACTATTTCAGACGAAACAAAAAAATATGATTTTGAAATTACTTCAAAAGAAAGAATTTTTGACGGTTTTGAAAAATTTTGGACTTATTCAGAAAAAGAAAACAACTTCACGCTTGATAAAGAATCAAAATATTCAATAAAAGATATCAAAGCAGATGAAAAAGAAACGCAACCACCTCCAAGATATTCAGAAGCAACCTTAATAAAAGAATTAGAAAAAAATGGTATAGGAAGGCCTTCTACATATTCTACAATTATTAGTACTTTACTTGATAGAGAATATGTTATAAAAATAAATAAAAATGTTTTAAAGCCTACAATTGCAGGATTTGTTGTAACAGACTTTTTAGAGAAAACATTTCCGGAAATTATTGATAGCAAATTTACAGCATTGATGGAAGAAAATCTTGATGAAATTGAAACTGGAGATAAAAAATCTACAAAAATATTAAAAGAATTTTATACAGATTTTGAACCCTTATTGATAACAACTGATAAAAAGTTAAAAGAAAAAAGTCTTGAATTAGATTATGTGAGTGATATACCATGTTCAAAATGTGAAAAAAATATGAAATTGAATTTTGGAAGGTATGGAATGTATTTATCTTGTGAAGAATGTAAAGAAACAAGAAAAGTGCCTTTTATTACAGAAGGAGTTACAATAAAAAATAATCTTTATGTAAAAGATTTTCTAACTTCGGAAATAGAAATACAAAATGTTGAAATAGGTGAAAAATGTCCTGAATGTGGCTCGGAACTAGTGCATAAAAAAGGAAGATATGGAGATTTTATTGCTTGCAGCAATTATCCGGCGTGTAAATATACAAAAAACATTCCATGTAGAGGAAAATGTCCAAAATGTTCTTCTGAAGTAACTAAATTAAAAAGTAAAAAAGGTAAAATATATTTTAAATGTACAAATAAAGAATGTGGAGAAATGTTTTGGAATGAACCTTCAAATTATAAATGTCCTGAATGTGAAGATATATTATATTATAAAAACAGTAAAAATGGTGAAATTTTATATTGTGAAAAAAATAAAACATCATACAAACTTGAGGAGTTTGAACAAAAATGAAAATAGGAGTACTTGTAGGAGGAACTTCTAACGAAAAAGAAATTTCGTATAAAAGCGGAAAAAATGTTTTAGATTCTTTAAAAAAATTAGGATATGAATGTGATTTTTTAGATCCTTCTGATTTTAATTTTTTAGAAAAAGTTAAAAATTTTGATTTTTTCATGAATATAATTCACGGATATTTAGGTGAAGATGGTAGGATACAAAGTTTTTTAGAAATTTTAAATAAAAGATATTCTTTTTCATCTCCAGAAGCTTGTAACATAACTTTTGACAAACACTTCTTTAAAGAAATATTTAAAGAAAATTTTAAAATGCCAGATTCAATTTTAACAGATAAAATAATAGAACCGCCATTTGAATTTCCGTTTATCCTTAAACCGAGAAGAGGAGGTTCAAGTAAAGGTGTTCATATTATTCATACAAATCAAGAATATGAAATTATTCTGAAAAAAGAGCTTGAAGAATATAAAGAAATCATAATTCAACAATATGTTAAAGGGAGAGAAATTACTATCTCGTTAATTGAACAACAAGGAGAATTTATTATACTCCCGTTACTTGAACTAATACCCAAAAAAGAATTTTATGATTATGAGGCAAAATATACAAATGGAATGACGATTTTTAAAATAATAGAAAATCCAGAAAAATGGCTTGAAGAAAAAACAAAAAACATAGCAAATATAATAACAAGCAAGATAAAATTTAGAGATATGTTAAGAATTGATGCTATTATTAAAGATGAAGAAGTCTATGTGCTTGAAACTAATGTTATTCCAGGATTAACAGATTTAAGCGATTTACCTATGTCAGCAAAAGCTGCCGGAGTAAGTTTTGAAGAACTTATGAAAATATTTATAAAAAATGATGAATGGAGGAATAATAATGGAATTAAGGGGAACAACGATTGTTGGAATAAAAAAAGATGGACAAACAGTAATTGTAGGTGACGGACAAGTTACTTTAGGAAATACAGTATTCAAAGCAACTGCTAGAAAAGTTAGAACACTCGGAGAAGGAAAAGTTATAGCGGGTTTTGCAGGTTCAGTTGCAGATGCTTTAGCTTTATTTGAAAGATTTGAAGGAAAATATAAAGCTGCTAGTGGAAATTTATTAAAAGCGGCTGTAGAATTGACTAAAGAATGGAGAATGGATAAAGCTTTAAGAAGGCTTGAAGCAATGCTCATGGTTGCAGATAATGAACATTTGCTATTGATTTCTGGAAATGGCGAAGTTATGGAACCGGAAGAAAATATTTTAGCAATAGGTTCGGGGGGAGCTTATGCATTAGCAGCAGCGAAAGCTCTTTATAGAAACACAGAGCAAACAGCTGAAGAAATAGCAAAAAACGCACTTTTAATTGCATCAGAAATATGTATTTACACAAATTCTAATTTAAGTATGGAAAAACTATGAAAAAAGAATTTGTTTGGGTTGTAAGCAGTGAATTAATTGAAAAGAAAATTGGAAAAATAAATAAATTTAAAATATTTAAGTTTAACGATTTAACGGAGATATTTGAAAAAGCAATTTTTATTAATAGAGAAGAAGCAGAAAAAAATGAAAAATATAAACAGATAATACCATATACAGTATTTATTAATAAAGAAAAAGAAGTTTTAATGGTAAAAAGAACAAAAAACCAATCAGAAAAAAGACTTCATGAAAAATTATCTGTAGGAATAGGCGGTCATATAAACCCTGAAGATAAAGGCCCTACAGCTGAAATGACCTTTTTTAATGCATTAAACAGAGAAAATAACGAAGAATTGCATATTGAGAATTTAAACAAATTAGAATATATAGGACTAATTTATAATGATTCTAATGAAGTTTCTAGAGTGCATATAGGAATAATGTTCAGAGCTTTTGTAGACAATGCTGAAATAAAAGAAAAAGAAAATTTTATAGGAAGTTGGATTAATCATAAAAATTTAAATGAAGAAGAAAAAGAAAAGATGGAAGAATGGTCAAAAATTGCTTTAAAATACGTAGGTGTATAATATGCTTATAAAATCTTATCCAAAAATAAATCTTTATTTAGATGTCATAAATAAAAGAGAGGACGGATATCACAATATCCTTACTCTCTTTCATTCTATTGAAAATATATATGATTTAATTGATGTAGAATTTTCCGAAAAAGAAGATTTTTTTTGTGAACCAAATCTTGATTTTAATTGGGAAAACAACATAATAAAAAAAACTATTGAATTATTTAAAAAAGAAACAGGAAAAAATGATTTCAACTTAAAAATAAAAATGAGAAAAATGATTCCACAAGGTGGCGGATTAGGTGGCGGAAGTTCAAATTCTGCAGCAATATTAAAATTTTTAGGTGAAAATTATAGAGTTTCTGAAAGTGATTTAATGAAAATGGCATTAAAAATAGGAAGTGATGTTTCTTTTTTGATAAAAGGAGGAACAGCAATTGGAGAAAGTCGTGGCGAAAACCTTACATTTCTTGAACCACTAAAAATAAAAACAATATTAAAACCACTTTTTATAACCATAAATACAGGAGAAATGTACGATCTGATTTCGAAGAATTTCGAAAATTTAAAAAGAAAAGGTGATCCTTATAAACTTTACGAAGCATTAAAAATTAAAAATATTGAAGAAATAAAAAACAATTCTTTTAACATTTTTGAACAAGTGGTATTTTCAGCATATCCAGAAATAGAAATATCTAAAAACTATTTTGAAAATAACAGCAATTGTATTATAACAAGAATGAGCGGTTCAGGGTCTACATTGTATGGAATTTTATAATTAAAAATTCGGACATGCTTTTAAATGTAGTGTAACAGCCACGCGTTTTCTGCACGGCGTTACAGCACTATTGACAACATAGATATTTTTATAGATGGTTAGGAAACACATTAAAAGCAAATGCTTCTAATAATGAAGTAGTAAACATTGGATAAAATAAACGCGAACAAGATCAAATTTTCTAAAAAACAAATT
>CAYZNB010000002.1:15360-50997 GCA_964478535.1 uncultured Thermotogaceae bacterium | reverse complement strand
GTTTTTTATTATATCTTCTACCTTTGTAATATTCTCTTTTATAAAGCTTAATTTTTTGGATAAAATCATAATGCCACTCTTATTTTTTACAAATTTTTCATTATTTGCCTCTTCTTTCTTTTTTAACGCATTTATATTTTCTTCAATATCAGCAATTTGTCTAACGACATCACTTTTAACAATTTTTTCTAACCTTATTAGATTTTCATCTTCATATTTCCTAAAAATTGCTATTTTATTTTCATTTTCCAATATTTCATTTTCTGTTTCTCTTATTTTTATTTTTAAATCTTCAAGATTTTTATTATTACTTTCAATTTCAAATAAAACGCTTTTTAGTGAACTATCTAAGCGTTGCAAAACTATATCAATTTCTTTTATTTCTTTTATCTTATGCTCTTTCTCTGATGAAAATATTTCAGTTGCATTTAAAATCTCTTCTGCATAGCTATTAACCACACTTATTTTATTTTTATAATCTCTTACTTCATTTTCTACACTCTCAATTTTAATTTGGCAATTCTCTATTAGTTTTTCTAAATTATATTTTTCCACACTAGTAATATTCTTCTCACGTAAAATATTTTCCAAAGTATTAGTTTTATCAAAAATCTTATTTTCAATTCCTAATAATTCTTTAGGAAAATTACTTTGTTTTTTCTCGATTATTTCTAAGATGACTTTATCGTTTTCATGCTGTATATCACACACAGGGCACTTTCCTTTGAAAATATATTTCTTCATTTTTTCTAATATATCAGTCATCTCATCAACGTTTTTTCTATTTAATTGAAATATTTCATTTAATTCTTTTATCTCTTTTGATATTATGGTTATTTTATTTTCATTTTCTTCTTCCTTAATCTTTACTGTGTTAAATTTCTTTTTCAAACTATCGATTTCGTTACATAATTTCGAAGAAACTATTTTTAATTCCTTTATTTTTTTATAATAAAATATTAGGTCGTCCGTATTTTTAATCTCATTTTCTAATGCACTTTTTTCTTTTCCCTTTAAAAAGTGTTCATCCTTAATTGTCTGGTGTTTTTCATGTAAATCCAAATATTTATTTTTTGTATTTTTATACTCTTCATTAAACTGCGAAAGTAATCTTTGTTTTTCATTTTGAACGTTTAAAATTCTTTCCAAGTTTATACTTTTATTAATAATTTCTATTAACTTATTTTTTTGTTCCATTAGGCTAATTAAATTACTAATAAATGCACTCTTTTGATTAAACAGTATTTCGTATTCTTTATTTAATTTTAAATATTCTTTGTCAATATTTGAGTAGTTGTTTTTTTGCTCTTCATTATTTTTTATTTGTTTTTGCATCTTTATTTTTAATTTTTCATTTTCTATCATCAAAATTTTATCGCTTACTAAACTATCTATATCTATTTTAATCTCATTTTTTTTATCTTCTAATCTTGCTTTTGCTTCTACCAAAGAACTAATTTCATATTTCATTTCATTCAAATTATTAATTATGTTTTCTTGAACTAATCCATTCAACAATTCTTTATATAAAGAATTGTAATTGATATCAATGTGCTCTTGTATATCTTTTTTAATCGAAACAATATCTTCGCTAATTTTAACTAATTCAGAATTGTAATCAATTTTCTTTTTTTCTTTTTCCTCTTTTTCCCCATCTATTTCACTTAATATTTTCTTAAGATTTTTTTCTACTTGTTCGTAATCTCCAATTGAAAGCATTTGACTCATTAGTTCATTCGAAATTTCCGAATTAATTTTTAATGTCTTTGTAAGTTCAGGTTGTGCCTGCGAAATAAAATGTGTTGCTCTAATTAGTTGTATCAATCTATTTTTTCTATCATCTTCCAATTCTGAAGCTGTCAAAATTTTCATTATTTTTTTATCCTGATTTAAAGGAAGTTTTTCATCATTAAAAAATACATTTTTTTCTCCATCTTTATTTAGTTTTCTTTTTATAGTATCCACTTCAATAGCTTGGATATAATTTTCACCATAACTATAAAATTCAGCACTAACTATTGCTTCCTTTGATTCAAGATTAATAATATTTTGTTCATTTATTTTTTCAACATTCCCTGTAATCACATACTCTATGGCATTAAAAAACGATGTTTTTCCTAATCCATTTGGTCCTGCTATCACAATTAATTCAGCATCTAAATCAAATTTTGTATTGCTTTTATAGGCTCGAAAGCCCTCAATTTCAAGACTTTTTATTTTTCTGTAATTATCATTATTTTTTCTTTCAAACTTTTCCATCAAGCTATCTTTAAGATTAAATTCAGATTTTCTTATATAATCAATTATCTCGTTTTTTTTATTATCTTGTAATATTAATCCACTTAAATAATTTGCTAAAACAGTATTAAAACCTATTTCAACCAAATAATTTCTAGCCGAAATTGGCATTTCTCTTTTTAAATATACTTCTCTCAAAGGAATTTCACTAATCGGAAGTCTTAATAATTCACTCTCAATAATATTTTTTCTTAATACAAACTTTCTGCAGTTCATCTCATCTCTTTCTATGAAATATATTTGTTCTATAAACATATCCTTATCTTCGTCATTTATTATAAATGCTATATATATTTCAATATTATCTAATTTTTGAGATATTTCATCGTTTTTATAAAGATATTCAATTTTTTTAAATATTTCTGATTCAATATTTTTCCATTCTAATAATTTTCCTCCTCCAGAACAATCATAGAAGCAAATTATATCTGCATACAATCCATCTATATCTTCAATAGCATGTATTACCAAGTTATCTTCTCTTATTAACTTAGTTTCTTTTTTATTTATAATATTTTTTATATATGCTTCAATTTTTTCATACATTTTATTGTCCTCCAAAAAACAAGTTTTTTATTCCTGTTTTATACTCAGATTCATTTTTATCTGCAACTATGGTTTCTTTGTCAATATATAATATTTTAGTAGAATATCCAGCTGTAAAATTATTCAGATTCTCATTTCCCATATTTAAAATATTCCCCATTCTTTTTCTAAAGAAAACTTCTCCACGATCATCTGTACAATGATTTAATATTATAAGATTTTCTTCTGTAAATATTTCTTTATGAATATTAATTATTTCGTTGTTTATTTCTTCACCGTGTTCATAAAAAATAACCTTGTATTTTTTAGGAAATTTTTCTATTTGCAATTTAAATCTACAATTATCATCGTTCATTTTTGCTAATTCTGCTAAAATAGCAGCCATTTTTATTGCAACAAAGAATAGTAAAGTATTTTCCTCTTTATTATTCCAACTATCACAATTACTATCAAACCCTTTCCACTTACATATTTGTTTAAAGTTTTCCACTATTTCTTGCTTTTCTGCTTTTTCAAACTCTTTCAATTGTTCTTTAAAGACTTTTTCACCATTATGACCTGAATAAAGAAACTCATAATAATAATTGTTATCAATATTTTTATCGACAATATCACATAGTATTTTTTTATATGCACAAGTTGGGAATGGTAATTTAGGATACCTATTCCCTTCGGATTCTTCCCCTAAAATATTATGAAAATAAGCTTTTTCAATTGGAGATCGTTCTGCTCCAGAACCCGTTCCACGTGATAATGGTAAGACAACCTCTACAGCATGAATACATTCCTTGTTTTCTCTAAATCTTATTTCTTTTGCTACAGAATCAAGCTTTGTTCTTGTTTTTATTATACAAGTTTCTCTTGCCACATTTTCTTTATAAGTATCATATGCATTTCTTCTGTATATTATAGAAGAGTACCCAAAGTCATTATCTTTCACATCTTTTGATGCAGAATTAATCATTATTAGCAAGGATTTCCCGCTATACTTACCTATATTTAAATCGCTCTCTATAAAATCTTTGCACTTATTCATAAACTCATCATTATTGGGATTGGGATTATGTTGTGGAACAAAAAAGATGTTTTGATTATTTTTTACAATCTCTTTACAATCTATTTTTTCCTTGATTTTATTCAGAATATCCTCCGTAAAATTTTTTCTTTCTTTTGAAAATATAAAATCAAAGCAAATATTAATAAAAAATGATATTGAGTCATCTTTATCAGTATAAAAAAACAAAACCCATCTTCCTTCTAACATGCCGGTTTCATTTTCTCCTAAAGGTGAAGGATGTAGTTTTGGTTGCAAAAAATATCTAATATTTCCATCTATGCCTTTTTCTATAATAATAGCTGTATTAATCCAAGTTGATTCTACTAGACAATCTAAACGCTTTTTTATAGCTTTTTTGGTTTCATCAGTAAAATTACAATCATTTAATAATTTCAAAAATTCTTCTTTATTTAAACCATCAATTCCAGCAATTAATACTTGTCCTTTAATTTTAGATTCTTTAATAGTTTTAATAATTTTCTGTATTCCATCATAACCTGCTACTGAATACTCAGGCATTAATACGAAATCAATTTTATCAGTTTGTAATCCAGAGGGTCTTTTGCCCGTAGCAACATCTAAGAAATACTCAGTTGATTTTTCTATTTTATTTTTAATGCTTTCCGTTTGTTTAAAAATATTTCCATTCTTTTTAAGTTCAATTCTTGGTTGGAAAAATAGCATATTTATATGTTTAGACGAGTCAAAAACAACATTTAATTTTATAGGAATTATATTTATATCACTCATTTGTTCTACCTCATTTCAAAAATATATTTTAAAAATGGTAATAAATATTTTCATACAAAAGAATTTTTTTCATTTTTTTATTTAAATCTATTTTGTTTCGTGTTTTCTATTTTTTAAGGGTCAGGCTGTTAACTTTGTGTTCCTGATGTTTGCAAAATAATTTTTGTTTCTCTATATATCTTTATCTTACTGGGATATTTCCTTTTTTTCTTGTTTCTTTAATTTTTAAATATTTAAAAATTAAAGTCAAACATTTTTAAATTATATCTTTTTTTTAACAATAAATCAAGTGTTTTTTAAATAAAAAATGTAGAGTATTTTACTCTACATTTTTTTTGTTATTAAATTTCCTGATTCATATTTTTTTTAGTTATTTGATGGTTGAAGTTTTCCAAAAACGCTTTTTCTGGAAAACCAGAAATAATTATTTCTCCGGATTTTTTGATTTCTATTTCGCAAAAATTTGAGTTTTCTAAAATATATTTCTCATATTTTTTAGAATTAAATATAATTTTTTGATTACTTGAACCCCGCCATTGTAAATTTATATTTCTATATTTTTCTATATATCTTCCAGAAATTATAATATCACTGTTTTTCCAAATTTCTTTCTGATATCTTTTTTTTAACTCAAATTTTTCATAACCAGTAAATAGCACTATAGAATAATCCAATTTTTTTAATTTTATTGTTAATTCTAAAAGGTCTTCGTTTTGATCTAAAGGTTCTCCACCTATAAAAGTGACTCCTTTAATTTCTTTAGCGTATAAAATAAATTTTATTATTTCATCTGCTGAAAATAAATTTTTAGGGTTGTTAGACCACATTTCTTTATTCCAGCAGCCAAAACACTTTAATGAACATCCTTGAAACCAAATCACAAATCTTTTTTCTGGGCCATAAATTTGGCTATTTTCTTGATAATCGTAGATATTGAGCATTTTAATATGTTCTCTTAATTAATACTAATTTTATTTCACCATTATTATTTGTTTCTTTGACTGAATATCCATTTTTCTTTGAAAGAGCATAAATCTCATTTTTTTTCTTTTCTATATATATTTTCTTTTCTAATTCAATTTTTTCTTTTTCTTTTTGAATTTTTATGTCTTCTTCAATTTTTTTATATTCATTTACTAGTAATTTTTGAAAATTACTTCCTACGACTTCCTCATCTCCTGAAATTAAATATTGTCCATTATTTTCTTTTTTTAAAAAACCATAATATTTTGATTCAATAACTATTTTTTCATCTTTCAAAATATAATTTACTTCTAAATTATCCAAAGCTTTTAAAATTATTTCTTTATTTAACAACGGTATAAATGTTGATATTATTCTACTCATTTTCTTTTCCTCTCAAATATATTTTTTTAGTTTCAATAATTTTTTCTTTTTTCTGATAATCGGAAGTAAATTCTGAATTTTCCAAAAATGATAAATCTTTAAAAATTTTTTTTAGTTCAGAAACACATTTTTCGCCATAAATACCTTCTGTTTGAGCAAATATTTTTCCTTCGTTATCAATATTAATAATAATTTTATGTTCTTTCATTTTTCAACTCCTTTCACATGTTAAAATTGCATTCAATTTTTGTGCTTCTTTTTCACCTATTTCAAAATCTTCCCAATAAATGATAGCTAATTGTCTCTCATAACACTTTTTTTTATCATTATACCAACTATAAAGTGTTCCTATTTCCGGTAAATCTTCTTGAGGTATAGAGATATCTGCAATAGATTTTTCAATAAAAGGTTGTTTTTTTAACTTGTTTTTTGAATTGTTAAGTACTTTTTCCAAATACTTTTCTGAGTTTTTAATAGGTTTATATTCAAAAATTTTCATTTTTTCTAGTTCATCTTCTTTATTTTTAATACTTGATTTTTTTTCATCAATTTTTGATTCTTTATTTTTAATTTTATTTGATATAATAGAAAATGACTCTTTAAAATCTTTTTCTAAGTTTTCAATTTTTTTTGAATAGTCTTTTTCGTTTTCTTCAATTTTTGTTATGTCGTGTTTTTTATTTTCATACTTGCTTTTTAAGACTTTTAATATACTATCTTCAACATAAGAAAGTAAAATTTTCTTATTTTTATTATCAAGCTTTTCTTTTTTATAAAGACTTCTCATTAAATTTTTAAAATAATCACTATTACCTTTTAAATCATTTAAGTACAATTCTATTTTATTTAAATTATTAATTTTAAAATTTTTCTCTTTCATCTTTTCAATTTCTATTTTCAAATTATTATAAATTTCCCATTCCTTCTCTAATAAATTATTTTTATTAAAAAAATTTTTTTTATCAATTTTTAAAGAATTAATTTTTTTGTTTATTTCTATATATTTTTTCTCTTTTTCAATTTCTAATTTCTCTTTTTCTTCTTTCAATGAATTAATTTCATTTTCTAAATCTTTTAGATCATTAAAAAAAATATTTATTTCGTTATTTAATTCTTTTTTTCGCTTAGACCATTTTATTTCTTGGCCATTTTCATCAATTGCTTCATTTATTTGTTTTTTATTTTTCTCAAATTCTTCTTCAAAATTTTTTAGACGTTTTTTTGCTTCATTAAAACTTTCCGCTTTTATTTTTTTTATCAATAATTCTATTTCAGATAGTTTTTCAGATAGTTCGTGTAATTTTTGAGTTTTTCCTAAAAAAAACTTTTTTAATTTATCTCCAATTTCACTAATTTTATTTTTTTTCTCTTTTTCATCTTCTAAAAGCTTTTTGAAATGTTCTAAAATATCTAAAAACTTTTCTTTACATTTATCCCAATTATTATATAATTCATCTTTTTTAGCCTTTTCATTTCTATATAAAGGACTTAAATTAATTTTAAAAATAATTTTTTTAGAATATTCTTTATTTCCTAAAATTTTTAATTGATTTTCAGAAACGATTTTTTCTTTTAATTCTTGTAAAGAGTTGCTTTTTAATTTGACAGGTTTATCAATCTTTTCTTTAACATAAATATTTTCTGAAGTTTTATCAGAAATACTGAAAAAAATTTCCAATCCTTCTATTTCTTTTAATGTTTTTTTCTCTTGATAAAACCATAAAGAAGAATTTTCTTCTATTTTTGATAAACATATTTTTATTTCTTCATCAGAAATTTTTGCAGCAAAAATATTATTCTGACCTTCAAAATTTTTTTCTGATAAACAATCTGAAAAAACTAATCCGTTATTATCATCTGTAATGATAAACTGTGGCATAATTTCTGAACTCATATAAAGCTTTATAGGATAATCATTATAAGAATTAAGAAATTTCTTTGCATTTTTTTCAGAAAAATCAAATAACAGAGAAACTTTTACTCCATCTTTTAATTTTGAAATTAAAAGTCTTTCTAATTCATTAATATTATCGATAATTTTTGAATTTATAATAATACTCGCATTTGCTTTTTTTATCATATCTATTATTTTTTTTGAAAACAAAGGATAACTATAAGTATTAAAGAAATAACTTTTAGGATTAATTAGTGGGGGAATATCGCTTGGTATATAACTAATTTCTTTTTCAGAATTATTAAAAAATTCGATTTCTGAAACTTTCCAAAAATTATAACAAAAATAATGATAAGCTTCTTTTAAAGTATTATTATCATTTATTTTTAACCATTCATATGATAATTCTTGAGAAAAAATACCTGAAGAAGCTATATACAATTTATTTTTTTGATCTAAAAAAGGATCGAATATAATCATATTACCTTTAATATTTGAAATTATTCTTATAAGGCAATTTTTAGAAATTGTAACTCCATAAGATGGATATGCTTTGTTCGTTATAAAATATACCCTTACACCTTTTTCAGATAATTCATATAATTTATTAATCAAATCAGAGGGTAATTCTTCATCAGAAATTAAACATATTACTTCTTCTGTCTTTTCAAAATCATTGATAAAATCAGATTTTTTATTCTTATTAAATTTACTATTTATTTTTTCCCAAAAATTTTCTATAACCATATCTTCAAAAGATATTTCTTTATCAAAAGTAATATTATCTATTTTATTCAATTTTCTTCTCCTCTATCTTTAGTATGTTTTATTATTTCTGTTGGAAAAATATCTTCTTCAATAAGCAAAATAGAAATATCATTCCATATTCCAATATTTTCAATAGACCATTCTGAATAGTTATTATTTTCAAAATTACATTGATCCAATTCAGCAGTCATTTTATAATAAAACCATTTATTAGAAGATTTAAATGCAAAATATCGATCATGCGGCTGATCTTTTTTTGATTTAAAAATTTTATCACATTCTTCTATTTTATATTCAATTTTTTTATTTTCAATAATTGAATCAATCTTATTTGTTGAAATTAAAATTAATTTATCGAGACCTTTCTCTATAAAAGAATCTAAAAAAAGTTCAAATTTTTTTATTTGACGACCTTTTACCAAATATTTTGAATAAAAAACTAATTCATTTGGTTTTTTATCTACTAATATTTTTTCAACTAATTTTTTAAAAGATAATCTTTCATTTTTAGTTACATGAATAAAAGCTAAAATATTTTTTTCATTTATTTCTACATTCAAATCTCTAGGCGCTTGCAGATGAATATAATTATTTTTATTTCCAGAATCTTTATATTTGCATAAAAAATTATCTATTTTTAAATTATTGAATATTTCTTGATAATTTTTAAAGTTTTCGTTCTCTTTAAAAAAATTGATTAAATCATCAAAATCTTTTTCATTAATATAATTTTCTTTAACAATATTATCAATATACAAAGAAACCCATTTTTCCGCTTCCTTTTCATTTGAAGGGGTTATAGGGATTTCATAAATAATGCAAGAGTCAAATTTACCATAAGCTTCAATTTCAACCTCTGATATATTTAATTCGGTTTCAAAATCAACTAATTTATTATAATTATTAAAATCCAATTCTTCAACATTTTTAATATCAAAAGTTTTTTTTAATGAATTCCATTTAAAATTATTATTATTTTTTTCTATTATATCAATTAAAATTTTTTGAATAGGAAAATCTATTTTTATATTCAACATTTCTTTAAAGCTTTTTTTTTCTATAGCACCATCTAGTGATATTTCGTAACTTTCATTTTTTTTACTATCAATAATCCATTTGATATTAGCTTTATCTAAAGAATTAATGTAAATTTTTTTAGCAAATCCTTTCTGATTATTTGATTCAAATTTATTTATTTTAAACATTTTTTTATCGTTTATCATACAAAAAAAACGTTTATTGAACAAAGAACGATCAATTTCATCCTCCATAACATTTATATCTTTTTCTAAATTATCAGCTTCACATCTTTTAAAATTTAAAAAATAACCACTTTTAAATTCTTCTTTTATTAATAAATCCTCTAATTTCCAAAAAGTATATTTTCCTCTTTCGCTTATTGGAACTATTCTTTCTTTAAGCACTTGTTTTGCTTTTTTAGTTAATCTATCTGTTTCATCTAAAAAACCTTCTTTCTTTAAATAGCGTTTAATTGCTTCAGCAATTTTTTCATTGCCTGTTTCTAAAATTAAAGAATCATTAAAATCATTATTTTCTCTATTTTTATCAATGAAATTTAAAATTTTTATATAATCATTTCTATTTTTTGTATAAACATCTAAAGAAGCAATTGCCTCAAATTTTTCTATATTGACCTGTTTATTCAATTCAACTCTCATGTAAATCACCCCTCAAAATTAGGTTCATTTTTCGCAAAATTTTTTAATTCGTCTGAAAAGTTTTGATTTTCAAAAAATGTTTTGTTTCCTATTATTATTCTTTGATAACGGGCTCTTGTAAGAGCCACATTAAGTCTATTTGGACTATTTAAAAATCCAATTTTATCATTTTTTACCATAGATAAAAAAGTAATATCAGCTTCTCTACCTTGAAATTTATCTACTGTATATAAAACAACTTTAATACCATTTTTTTCAAATTGACTGATTTTGTTTGTACAATTAGGGAATTTTTGAAGTTCCTTTCTAATAAGTCTTTCTTGCCCTCTATAAAAAGTTAAACAAGCTACGATCCATTTTTCATTATTATTTTTCTTATTATTTTTTGCCCAGTTTAAAAATATTTCTAGCTCTTCAATTAAAATTTTTACTTCTTCTTCGCTTTTGTTTTTATTTTTAATTTTACTCTTTACATCTATCCATACTGTTCTGTTTCTGTACCTTTCGTATGTCCAATATCTATCTAAATTTTCGGCATCTTTCAATGCTTTTTCATTATAAAATTGTTTTCTGGGAAAAGAAGATATATCAGGATGCATTCTATGTTGATAATCTAGACATTCGTATCTACATTTTAAGTCTTTATCTTCAAAACCTTCGTTTAAAACAGTTGAAAGACTTTTTTCTTTTCTTTTTCCAACGCCTTCTTTTAAAGTTTCCAGTATAGAGGGAAGTGCTATATTTTTTATTATAGAAATTTTGTTTTTATAGTCGGGATTTTTTTGTGGAATGAGTAAATTTATATCTTTTTCATAATTATTGTTTTTAGTAGATCTCAATTCATATTGTCTGATAATTCTCCAAGTAATTTCTTCTGCCCATTTTTTATCTTTTAAATCTTTGTTTTTCTTTTCTATTTTTTCTTTTATTTTTTTGTTATTGCCCATATAATAATAATTTGCTCTAAAATGCTGAGCTTCTTTTAAAAAATTTTTATGATTTAATAAAAGCATATTTGATGGGATGTATTCTTGAATAAAATTATATTCAGATTCTTTAACAAAAATGATTTTTGAGCCATAAAGACGCCAAGATTTTTTATTACCATTTTGACAATCTTCTAAAGTAATAATGGGGATATCCTCACTATTATTTTCTTTGTTTCTTTTTATCAAAAATGATGTCAACTCTATTTTTTCTTTTATTTTATTATTATCTTTTACTTTCAATAATTTTAATTCTTTTAAAATCTCTTCAATAATTTCATCTTTTTCGATTATGCAATAATTAAAAGAATCATTAAATTTATTTTTATGGAAAAAATGAAAAAGTATAAGATTTGCTTTTTGAATATTTTTACTAACTATATCATTAAAATTATTTATAATATTTTCTTGGTCTACAAACGGAGATAATTGTTTTATATCCCCTACTAAAATCCATTTTTTGGCGTAAAGTGCAGGCACTAAAAATTCTTGAAAAGTTGTTTTACTTGATTCATCAATTATTAAATAATCAAAAATAGGCACTATGGGAGCACTTTTATTAATAGCATTTTTTATCATAGGATGTTGTAATAATCCGATAGTTGTTCCACAAACTAAATTTGAAGATTCCATAATTAAATCCGAATATTTGATATTTGCTTCTGTAATTTTGTCTATATGAAATTCTCTTACGGAGTCTGACAAATTATTTTTATCTCCTATTCTTATAGGAAAAATTTTTGATAATAAATTTTTATCTTTTAATCTTTCAATCACATTATCAATAGCAACATGAGTAGAAGCTGATAATAATACTTTTTTATTTTTTTCTATTAGTTGCAAAATTAATTCCATAATGGCAGTAGTTTTTCCAGATCCTGGAGGCCCTTCCAACAAGCAAAAATCTTCTGTTGATATAGCTTTTTCTACAAAATTTCTTTGAGAGTTCGTGCCAGATCTATTTTCATCAGTTAATACAAACCATTTTTTAACTTTTTCTTTCGGGTTAATTTTCCAAGATACTTTAGATTTTTCATCAACTAAGGCTAATAATGGTGCGTGTTCTTTCAAAGGTTTATTGAACAATTCTAAAATAGAATGTTTTTGTTTTTCTAAATTGTAAGTATTAATTGAAATAAATATTTTTTTGGGGAGTTCTTCGTGAGAAAGATTCGTGTTTTTTTCTTTGGATTCAATTAACAATCTTCTTTCTTCATTGTTTTTTTTAAGTATCTTAAATCTTTTTTTTACTGTATTATTATTATTATCTTCCAAATCTTCTACAAATTCCTCGAAAAATATATCGGAACTACTTTTTTCAGAATATATAATAGAAGAATCTTCTGAAGAATCTTCTTCATCTTTTATTTTAATCCAAATAGATTTTGATGAGTTCTTATATAAAATATTATAATTGAATTTATTGTTATCGATATCTTCCCAATCTTCATTGGGATTATTAGTTCTAGAAAATGTAAAAATTGAATTTTCTTCATATAATAATTCTATTTTTTCATCTTTATATTTTAAAAATTTTGGATTATTTTTTTTAATTTTGAAATTTACTTTCTTTCCTTCAGAATAAATTTTTGTGTTTTGAGTAATGTTTAGATCTTTATTATTAATGTAAAATAAATTATTTTCTTTATGAAATAATAATTTTTTGCCATTTTCTAAATTTAATTCTTTAACAAAAAATTTAGAGTCTTTCCAATTTTCTATTTTAATTCCGTTTACATCTATAGGTAATGATTTATCAATATTTCCTTTATAATATACCTTATATATGTTTTCATCTTTTAAAAAATTTTTTTCAATTATTTCTATTTCTTTGTTTTCTTGATAAATTGAAATATTACTGATTTCTTCTTTTAAAGTATAAGAATTTCCATCAATTAAAATATAATTTAAATTTTCAGAAGGCATATCTTTTGGGCAAATAAAAATATTTCCGTTAATTAATTTTAAATTTTCTTTAGAAAACTTTTCATTAATCGTAGCTTCTTCATTGTTAAATATATAAATAACATAATAAGATTTAATTTTTTCAACTGATTCCTCATTTTTATTTTTTAATTCATACCATTTTAAATCAAAAGAAAATTCAAGAAAATTTTCTTCTTTTATTTCCAAACAATTTACTAACGGTTTTATTTCTATTTCATACAAAGGTTCCCAACTTGCTGATATTTTTTTATTTTTTTCTGAATTTATTGCAATTTTCAAATATTTTTCAAAATTTTTATTATTATCTCTAATTTGACTTCTTATTTGAAAAAATTTTTTTTCATTATAGATAGCTCTATGATATAATTTAGACACTTTTTCACCTCAATAAAAAATTAAAAAGATTCTTTTTTGCTATAAAATGGATTATCACTTTTTTCTTGTTTTAAAACAAGTTTCTCTTCTTCAATTTTTAAATCTTCTGGCTTATCTTCGCTAGATTTTCGTGCTCTTGAATTAACCCAAACTCTTAAATTTTTAATAGTTTCTGCCATAGTTTTAGATAAGGGGCAAAAATCTTTCACACACTTTAATAAATGTTTTGTAGCTATTTCTTCATTATTATCAAATGCAGAAAAAAGTGCTTCGTTAATAAGTTGTTCGATTTCAGATCCTGAAAAACCTCTAGTACTTTCTGATAATTTTTCCAAATCAAAATTTTCTGTTTTTCTCTTTTTATTTTTTATATGTATTTCAAAAATTTTTTGTCTTTCTTTTTTTGACGGAAGATCTACAAAAAATATTTCATCAAATCTTCCTTTTCTAAGTAATTCGGGGGGCAAAAGACTTATATCATTAGCAGTAGCTACTACAAAAACAGGTTCCTTTTTTTCTTGCATCCAAGTTAAAAATGTTCCAAAGACTCTTGAAGAGGTTCCACCGTCAGAAGACCCCGAGTCACGAATACCAGAAAAACCTTTTTCAATTTCATCAATCCATAAAATACATGGTGATATTGTTTTGGCTATTTCAAGAGCATATCTTATATTGCTTTCAGATTCTCCTACAATACCTGCAAAAACTTTTCCAAGATCAAATTTCAAAATTGGAAAATTCCAAACTTTTCCAATTGCTTTAGCAGTTAAACTCTTCCCACATCCTGGAACTCCTATCAATAATATCCCTTTAGGGACATTTAATCCATATTCTTTAGCGGCTTCAAAAAAAGAATATTCTCTTTTCTTAAGCCATTTTTTTAATTCTTCTAATCCTCCTATTGAATCAAAATTTTCTTCGGGATGATAATATTCAAGTAACCCGCTCTTTTTTATAATATTTTCTTTTTCTTGAATAATTATGGGGATTTCTAATTCAGTTAATTTATTATTTTTTATAACTGCTTTTTTAAAAGCAAGTTCAGCTTCCATAATACTTAATCCTAATGCAGAATTAATAATTTTCTCTTCTTCAACAATAATTTTTTTATTGCTAAACTCTCTTTTTACTTGTTCTAAAACTATTTTTAACTCCTCTTTTTTAGGAAGGGAAATTTCAATCAATGCCATTTCTTTTATTAATTCTTTTGGTATTTGTTTATAAGGTTGAGATAACAAGATAGTTTTTTCAGATTTTTGTTTTGATATTTCTCTTAAAAAACGTATCATTTCATAATTATTGTCATTATAAAAAGGATGAAAATCTTCTAAAATTAATATCATCTTTTTATTTGTAGAATAAAAAAATTCTAAAACATCACGTGCATCAGTTATTTCATTACCTTCATCATTTTTTACGTATTCTTTTTCACTAGTTTCTCTTAATCCTGATACACAATTCCAAATATAGCATTCCCATCTTAAATTATCCGCTATTTCTAAAGCAAAAGCTTCAACTCTTTGCCATTCATAAGAAACAACTTGTATAAGTTTGTATCCTGATCTTATTAATAATTCTATTTCTTTTTTATTATCTTTCATAAAATCCTCCCCTTATAAAAATTGATATTATCAAAAATTATTTCGATATTAAAAAACATAAAAATTAAAGAAACATTTTTTTGCTTCTTTAATTTTTAAATATTTAAAAATTTAAGTCAAACATTTTTAAATTATATCTTTTTTTTAACAATAAATCAAGTGTTTTTTAAATAAAAAATGTAGAGGTTTTTACCTCTACATTTTTTTTGTTATTAAATTTCCTGATTCATATTTTTTTAAACCGTAATAAAATGAAAAAAATGCTATTGATACAAATATAATGTTTGCTGCTAATAACTGAATCAACTTTATGATGCTAAATTCTTTTATTATTTGAACAGGAATGAAAGAAAAATACATTGCGGGTAATACTGTGAGTAACAATATTTTTGATATTCCTGTATAAACGGTATGTGGATATGTTGAAAATGTCATTAATGTATCACTCAACAACGATGAAAGAGAATTTGAGTTCCCTATATAAAAACTTAATGAGTGTACAATAACATTAAAACTTGCAAATAAAATAGCTCCTAACATACCAAATAGTATCAATAAAATAAAATTTTTTATTCCTCCGTATCCAGATAAAAAGAACACACATATTCCAAATGCAAAGTCTCCAATTGCTGCTATGTCTATTCTTGAAATAAGAATATGAAAAAGCACTGGTTTTGGAAGAAATAAATAAGAATCTAATTCGCCATTGTATATTATACTGCTCAATTTCATTTGATTTCCAAAAAATATCATGCTTAAACCAAAAGATACTGTTATTACTGAATAAAGAAGTAATATTTCATTGAGTCCGTATTCTCTTATTGTTCCTATTTGTTTAAATAATACCCACCAAAAAAATAATAGAAAAAAGTCATTAATTATCATTCCGATACTTTGAATTAAAAAATTCACTCTGTATTCCATGTGTGCCGATAAATTAAATTTAAAATACTTGATTATTAGTTTTATCATATGTAATTAGCCTCCGTTTACATTAAATCTCTTTTTGCTTTTTTCAAATGCAAATGCTACTACAACCGAAAGAATTAAAAGTGTAAAAATTTGTGCTGAGAATAATTTTAAAAAATTTTCAGCTCCGTTTATATATATTGTTGCCGGTGTATAAATTATATGTTTAAACGGAAGTGCGTTTGCAATTATTTTTACCGTTTCTGGAAACATTTCGATTGGTATAAATAATCCTCCAATTGTGAGCAGTATTTTTGAATAAACAAAAAGAAATGCTGTGTTATCTTCAAACCACATTGCGGATAATGCTATGAAAAAATGAAAAACGAAATGTATTGATAATCCGATTATTGCACTTGTAAATCCTAATATTAATCCGATTAATGGCATTGGATAGCCTTTAAAAGCGATTGTTAAAATAGTTATTCCAACTAAAGTATTTAAAAATAATTTTAATATACTTGAAGATATGAATTTAGAATAGTAATACAAAATATATGAGTATGGTTTGTTAAGTCTGTATGCGATGTCTCCAGATTTTATTTCATCAGCTATTTCTCTAACAAAAGGGAATCTTGAAAGCATTACTGTTTCAGCGTACATGAAATACCATATCATTTTTTCATATGTGAATCCTTCAATTACAGGGTTTTCAGAATATATTGCTCGCCAAAGTTGTGAAAATACTATAAGTACTACTCCAAAAAATAAAAATGTTGATACATAATTTATTACATACATTAATTCGTTTGAAAAATTTATTTTAAATATTTTAAAGTATTTTTTCACCTTTTTCATTTTTACCACTTCCTGTATATATATTTTGAATTATTTCTTCCATAGGTGTTTCTGAAACGTGCATATCAACAATAGCAGTATTTTTAACTATGTTATCCAACAAGTCTTTCATAGAACATTCTTCTGTATTTAAATCAAGTTTTATTCCTGTTCCTTTATGTTTTAAAATTTCTACTCCTTTTAATTTTGGTATATATTCTTCTTCAAGTTTTAAAGATAATATTTTATTTTTTAGATATTCTCTTTTTAATTTTGAAACGGTACTTTCAAGTAGAATTTTTCCATGATCTATAATTATCACTCTGTTACATAGTTTTTCAACGTCACCTACATCGTGGCTTGTTAAAAATACTGTCAGCTGCTCTTTTTTATTCAGATCTTTTATTAATTCTCTTATTTGATTTTTTACAACTACATCAAGTCCTATTGTAGGTTCGTCAAGAAATATTATTTCTGGTTTATGTAAAAGGCTTACGGCAATTTCACATCGTATTCTTTGTCCTAAAGATAATTTTCTAACTGGTATTGTAAGTAAGTTTCCGATATCAAATCTGTCTACAAGTTCTTTAACTCTTTTTTTGTAATCGTATCTATCAATTTCATATATATCTGCCATCAAATCGAAAGTGTCTTCTGGTGGAAGATGAAACCACATTTGTGATTTTTGGCCGAATACAGATCCTATTTTATATGATAATTCTTTTCTTTTTTTCCATGGAATTAATCCTAATACTTCTATTTCACCTGATGTTGGAAATAGTATTCCTGTCATCATTTTTATTGTAGTAGATTTTCCTGCTCCGTTAGGTCCCATAAAAGCCATTATTTCACCTTTTTCAACTTCCAAATTGATATCATTAACTGCTTTGACATCGATATATTGAGGATTGAATAATGATTTAAAGCTTTCCTTCAACCCAGATTTTTTTACTTTTGTTTTAAAATACTTATTTACGTTCTTCGCTTTTAATACTTTCATTTGAATCATCTCCCTATAATGTAGTTTAATAACGTAATTCTGCGGCCACAGAATAAAAAAAACCGGTGCATCTATAAAAAATTATAGAATGCGCCGGTTTAAATATATGCAAAAATCCTCAGCGTTTATACCGGCGCTGTAGAATAATTTGGACTGACATATTAAAATTTGGATTTAAATTTATTTTCATAAAAATTCCGCCTTTTTTATTGGTTTTAAGGATTTTATCAATTTAAAGTTACGTTAAGCGACTCAAAATAAAAAAAATATGTTAAAATAATAAGGGAGGTGATAAAAATTTTTATTTTAATAAAAAATGGAGTTGTTTTTAATCCAGAGTATATGGGTAAAAAAGATATATTGATTTCTCACGGAAAAATAGCTTTAATAGATAATGAAATAAATATTTCGGGTATTGATTATGAAACTTTTGATGCTGAAGGAAAGTATATTTTTCCAGGGTTTATAGATAATCATGTTCATATAATTGGTGGTGGTGGTGAAGGTGGTTATAAAACAAGGACTCCTGAAATTTTTTTATCTGATTTGATTGATGGCGGTATTACAACTGTTATAGGTTGTCTTGGAACTGATGCTACTACAAGAACTATGACGAATCTTATTGCTAAATGTAAGGCATTAAATGAAGAAGGTATTACTTCTTATATTCTCACGGGTTCTTATGAAATTCCAGTAAAGACCTTGTCTGGTTCTATAAGGAATGATTTAATATTTTTTAGTGAAATAATAGGTACAGGGGAAATTGCAATTTCTGATCATCGTTCTTCCCATCCTACTTACGATGAATTAATGAAATTAGCTTCTGAATCAAGGCTGGGAGGGATTTTATCTTCTAAATCAGGGGTTGTAAATATTCATGTAGGTGGTGGGAAATCAAATTTTGATTTGTTGATTGAAGTAGCTGAAAAAAGTGAAATTCCTATAAAGCAGTTTCTTCCAACACATTGTAATAGAAATGAGGTTGTTTTTAATAAGGCTGTGGAGTTTTTAAAAAAAGGTGGTAATATTGATTTCACTACTTCTTCTTCTAAGCCTAAAGAAAATTCTTGTGGCACTGCTATAAAATTTATTTATGATAACAAATTGAACATGAATAGTGTATCTTTATCTTCTGATGGTCAGGGGAGTCTTCCGAGTTTTAATGAAAAAGGTGAGTTAAAAGGGTTAAAAGTGGGGAGTGTTAAATCATTATATGAAATTGTTAGAAAAACTATTTTAAATTATAACATTCCAATTCCAGAAGCTTTAAAAACTATAACAAAAAATCCTGCTAATATTTATAAACTACATAATAAAGGGATTATTTTTGAAAACAATGATGCAGATTTAATTATAGTAGATAAACATGAATTAAAAATAAATTCTGTTATTTCAAAGGGTGTATTTATGAAAAAAAATAATGAAAATATTGTAAAGGGTACATTTGAAAATTAAAAACTCTCTTTTTAAAGAGAGTTTTTAATTATTTGATATTATTTCTTTTTTTACATCTAAATATATTTTTTCATTTTCTTTTTCGCTTCTTAATAAAGCGTTTTTAAAATTCATTTTTTTCACAATGTTTGCTGGAAATTTGTCTATAAATATAACTTCATCAGCTAATTCAGATATTTCAAATGGATCGTGTGATACTATAATTACCGTAAAATTATATTTCTTTTTTAATTTCAAAAAATCTTTTATTATGTTATGTTTAGTTTTAATATCTAATGATGAAAATGGTTCGTCAAGAATGAATAAATCTGGATAATTTAATATTCCTCTTGCAAGATTAAGTCTTTTTTTCATACCACCAGATAATTCATCTGGAAAAACGTTTATTTTTTCTAAAATTTTTAAATCTTTTAAAACTGTTTCGATTTCGTATAAATCAATATTTTTATTTATTAGTTTTATGTTATCTTTAGAATTAAGCCATGGAATAAGTCTTTCATCTTGAAAAATATATGACATAGATTTCGCTGTATTTCTCATATTTCCATTACTTGTTTCTATAATCTTTGCAATTATATTTAACAATGTAGTTTTTCCAGTGCCTGAAGGTCCACATAAAGCATAAATTTTAGATTTTTCAAATTTTAGATTAATATTTTCAAGTACTTGTAGTTTATCAAAATTTTTTGAGATGTTTTGTAGCTCTATTTCAGCTGCGTCTATTTCTTTCTTATAATCTTCTTTTTTTAATGATTTTATTTTAAATTTTGGTTTTATATTTATTTTCAGGATTAATTTTTCGTATGTTATTCCCATTATTATCAAAAATATAGTGTAAGCAAATACTTTATCTGTGCTTAATGTTGATCTTGCCATAGATAAAGAGTACCCTAACCCTTTACTCCCAGCTAAAAATTCCCCTACTACTATAGATTTCCATAATGTTCCGGAAACAATTTTTAAAGTGGAGATCATAAAGGGTATTAATGATGGAATATAAATATATTTCATAATATCTGAATTTTTTATTTTATACACTTTTGCCATTTCTAATAATTTTTTATCAGTTGAGCGTATTCCTTCTGAAACGTTTATTATTACTGAAGGTACTAATACAACAAAAGCTACAAATACGGGAGTGTAAAATCCTATCCCAAACCAAAGCATCATTATTGCTATATAAGAAACTACGGGAGCACTTTGTAAAAATAAAACAAAAGGTCTTATAAACTTATCGGCATGTTTAAACAAACCGCTTAAAAAAGCGATAGGTATTCCAATTCCTAAAGATAAACCTAATCCTAATAATGTTTTTAAAAGTGTGTTTAAAAATTCTTGCCAAAACGCGGGTGTTTGAACTAATGAAAATAGAGTTTGAAAAGTAGTAAAAGGATCAGGTAATATGAAGCTACTATAACTTAAACTCGCAATATGCCATAAAACTATTATACATATTACTCCTAAAAAAAACATTTTTCACCCCTTATCAATAAAACCCCGGAATTTATCCGGGGTTTTTAATTATCCTTTAAAGTCTATTTCTCTTTCAACTTGAATCATTTTATAAAATTCTAATTCATCTCCTGCTGAAACGTCGTCATAGTTTTCAAACTTTATTCCACATTCTTTAGGAGCATCAACCATTTTTACTTCATCTTTATAATGTTTTAGACTTTCTATTTTTACATCATTGAGAAGTTTTCCATTTCTGTATATTCTAACTTTACCTGCTTTAAAAACAGAACCTTCTAAAAGTTGAATTCCTGCAATGCTTCCAACTTTTTTAATTTTAAAGACTTCTTTTATTTCTCCACTACCTGTTATTTCTTCTTTTTCTTCAGGCTCTAACATTCCTTGAAGAGCTTTTTTGATATCGTCTATAAGGTTAAATATAATATCGTATTTTTTTACTTGTATGCCTTCTTTTTCAGCAGTTTTTAGTGATTTCGAATCAGCTTTAACTCTAAAACCCATTACAACCGCATCAGAAGCTGTTGCGAGCATTATATCACTTGAAGTGATAGCTCCTATACCTGCATGAACTATATCAATGTCTACATCTTCATTTTTTAGTTTGTTTATTGAGTTTCTTAATGCTTCTATTTCACCAAAAGTACCGGCTTTAAGTATTATGTTAAGATTTTTCTTTTGATTACCTTCCATCATTTTCATAAATTCTTCAAGTTTAACATGCTTTTTAGAATGAACGAGTGTTTTTTCTTTTTCATGTTCTTTAGAATTTTGAGAGAGACTTCTTGCTTCATCAAGAGCTTTTACAACATATAAAACAGCATGTGTATCAGGTACTTCTTCAAATCCTAGAACTTGTACTGGTGTTGATGGCAAGGCTTGTTTTATAGTTTTCCCTTTATCGTCAATTAATCTTCTAACTTTACCGTAAGTTGATCCAGATACGAAAAAGTCTCCTTGTTTTAAAATACCGTCTTTAACTATTATAGTAGCGACTGGGCCCAAGAATTTATCTAATTTACTTTCAATTATTAATCCTCTTGCATTACCTTTTGGTAATCCTTTTATTTCCTCAACTTCAGAAACAAGAAGAATCATTTCCAAAAGTTCTTCAATTCCTTTTCCAGATATTGCAGAAATAGGAACGGTTATTGTATCGCCGCCCCAATCTTCTGGAACAAGATTGAGTTTGGCTACCATTTGTTGTTTAGTTAAATCAACGTTAGCATTAGGTTTATCAATTTTATTTATAGCTACTATTATAGGAACTTTTGCATCTTTGGCATGGTTAAATGCTTCAATTGTTTGAGGCATTACTCCATCATCAGCTGCTATAATTAAAATAACTATGTCTGTTGCTTGTGCACCTCTTGCTCTCATTTCTGTAAAGGCTTCATGACCTGGAGTATCAATAAATGTTATTTTTTTCTTTTTGAATTCTATTTGATATGCCCCTATAGACTGAGTAATTCCGCCAGCTTCTTTTTCTGCAACATTAGTGTCTCTAAGACTATCAAGTAGAGTTGTTTTACCGTGATCAACATGACCCATAACAGTAACAACTGAAGGTCTTGTTTTTAATTTTTCTTTATGAGAAGATAAATAATTATCCCATTTTGCTTTCAAAATTTCAGAAGGAGTTTGTCCTTTTTCTATAACTTGAGATTTTTCTGATAAAGTTAATACAGTGTTAT
Source organism: uncultured Thermotogaceae bacterium (assembly GCA_964478535.1). Taxonomy (GTDB): domain Bacteria; phylum Thermotogota; class Thermotogae; order Petrotogales; family Petrotogaceae; genus CAYZNB01. The sequence goes on along the minus strand of CAYZNB010000002.1, from coordinate 28,384 downwards.
AATTAAGTGCGATATCTTCTGCTGTTTTAAAATCAATAATTTGACCTGGTCTTAACATTATTTTTTTCATGAACATAGTTTTTATTACATCATTTTGACTCACTTTAATTTTACTACAAAGTTTATCAAGTTTTAAATCTTTTGGTGAAATTGTTATTTCTTTAATTAAATCTTCTTCTTCTTTTTTTGATTTAGTGGCTATTTTTTCAACAGGTTTTGAAGTTGATTTATTGTGAAAAGATTTATTTTTTTTTGCCTGTTGTGGTTTCTCGTATTTTTTTTGTACAGGTTTTTTTTCTTCTTTCGGCGTTTCTTTTTTTTCTTCTTCCGGTACTTCTTTTTTATTGTTTTCATCTAACAATTCTCTAATAGCATCTACTGTAGAATCTTCTAAAGTACTCATGTGGCTGTTAACTTCTATGTCAAATTCTTCCTTTAATAAGGTTAAAAAATCTTTAGTTTTCACGCCTAGCTCTTTAGCTAATTCATATACTCTTATCTTGGACACTATTCATCACCTCCGTTATTGACAGTTGCGATTATTCCGTTGATTAAATTATCTTCAGTGACTCCCAAAATGCTCACATTTTCTTTACCAATAGTTTTAGATAAAATTTCTTTTGTTAGAAAATCGGGTATTATATACGAGACATTATAACTGTCACATCTTTTTATTATATCTTGTTTAACAGTTTTACCGCAATCAACGGATATAATTACAAGTTTATTTTTAAAATATTTTTTTGATATATAATTCCTTAATGCTACTTTTCCAAAAACTATTTTTTTAGTTTTTGAAGCTATTCCAAGCAATCCCAAAATTTTTTCTTTATTTATCAAATGATTTCACTCCAGCGAATATTTTTTCATTCAATTATAACACTAATTTGCCCATACTCAAAATAGTTTATTGAAAATTAAGAGTTTTGGCATTATAATATAATAAATGGAAAGTGTTTTCAAAAAATTTTTTTATTGTTAGAGAGAATTCACATAAATAAAGATATAATTAAAAGTAAAAAGTTGGTTAGCAGAAAGTTGGTCAGGAAAAACATTAAAACAATTTTTAGTATTTAATAAATCGTGCTTTTAAATGTGGTGTAACGGCTACGCAGAACTTTGCACGGCGTTACAGCACTTATGACAACGTGGATATTTTTATAGTAGGTGTAAGGAAATCCATTAAAACTAAATGCTTATAATAATGAAGTAGTAAATAATAACGAAATAAACGCGAACAAGATCAAATTTTCTAAAAAACAAATTTCGCTCTTGTGAAAAAAGGCTAAAAATAGCAAACTCGCTACGCTCAGACATGCTATTTTCTTACGCATTTTTTCATCCGCTCAATTGTTTTTATAACGAAAATTCTCAATTGTTCGCTACTTTATTTCATCATTATTTACCGTCAAAGCATTATAAAAAATATTTTAGAATAGCTTTTAACTTTTAAACTTTTTTTGATTTTAAGCATTATATGATTTTCCAGACCAACTAACCAACTTTAAAATCATTATTTACCGTCAAAGCATTATAAAAAATATTTTAGAATAGCTTTTAACTTTTAAACATTTTTTTAATTTTAAGCATTATATGATTTTCCTAACTAACTTTAAATAAAAAGGAGATGTTTTTCTTGAAAAAAGTTTTATTAGTATTGACTATATTGGTATTAATTTTTCAAATTGGTTTTTCCGGATTAGTTTATGCTCCGACAGCTAAATTGTATCAAGAAGAAACAGAAAATTTTAAATTTGTTTTTGAAAAAGAATTATATTATGTTTTTGAAGAATTAGAAGAATTTTCAGAAGAAGTTTATTCTATTTTAAAAGAATTTTATGGTATTGATCTCCCTAAAATAAGTGTTTATATCTTAGACGATGTCGATTTTGTTAATGGGTTTGCAGCTATTCCTTTGAATATTATAAGACTATATATCAACAAACCTTTTACTGATATGGGGCTATTTGATCATCCTAATCAATGGTTTAAACAAGTCTTTGCACATGAATTGAATCATATGTTTTATGGAAATTTGGTTAAATCTGGATTTGTGAATATGATTCCAATAGATATTTTAAAAGTAATTTTAAACAATTCTTATACGCCATCATATATTCATGAGGGGCTTAGTATATTTACTGAGAGTGTTTTGTTTGAGGGAAGTCGCTTTGAAATTGATCTGTACCAGATGTATTTAAAAACGGAAGTTTTGAGAGATGATTTCCCGAGATATAAATATGGTGGAGGTGCTCCAATTAATTTATGGACTCCTGCAGGATTTGAATATATGTATGGTGTAATTCTTATAAGAGAAATTCAGGAATCTTATGGTGAAGATGTATTAAAAAATATTATTTATGATTTGAATTCAGGTTTTTTCAATTCTATTTCAAAATCTTTTGAAACGATTACAGGAGATAATTGGAATGTATTTTTAAATTCCTTAAAAATTAAATTTATTGAGAATAATGAAAAGCTTTTAGAAAAAGGCTATACCGATTTTTTTGAAAAAATTGATAATACCTATAAAAATACACGAAACTTGAAATCAGATGGTAAAGCTTTATTTTCTTATAAAGATTCACCAAATATGATTAAAGGTGTATATAAAAATGAAGAATTAATTTTAAAAAATGTTTCAAACTTCGATGTTTCTTCTTCAGGAGGTTTGCTTTATTTAACAAGTGTTGAAAATTTTGGAAGTCAAAAAAACGAGCTTTTTTATGTTTGTGATTGTCTTTCAACAGATTTCTTTATTGATGACAGAGTAAGAAAATTCGCATTCATTGACGATAATAATATTGTTTATTCAAAATTAGATAAAGGAATGGAAGCAGTTTATACTTATAATATTGAGTTTAACATAAAAAGAAAAATAATAGATTATTCAAATAACATAGTATTTTCTGATTTTGAAGGTGCTAATAATAAATTTTATTTTGTTGCTTATGAAAACGATCAATCAAATATTTTTTATTATGATTTAAAAACTAAAGAAATATTCAAAGTTACTTCAGATGATTATAATTATATGGATTTATTTTTTCATAATAATTTCTTATATTTTTCTTCTAATAGAGAAGATAGAGTTTATAATGTTTATAGAATCAATACTTCTGATAATATAATTGAAAAGCTTACAAATAACATCAATGGAGCTTTTTCGCCAACTGTAGTAGCAAATATTTTTTACTATACAGCATATACTTCAGATGGGTATCATATTGCTAAACTTGATACTATAAAAGCTTTAAATTCTTTAAATATAGAAAAACCTTTTAAGCATGATTTGATTGTTGAAAAATATGATTTAGAAAACCTTGAGGTTAAATTTAACCGTTACAAAAAGCCTTTTCCTTATATTATTTCTTTGCCTGATATAGTTCTCAAAAATGATGACGAATATTTTTATGGAATCAATAATTATTTTGTAGATAAAACTTTAAATTACAACGGTTATTTAGGTTTTTATACAGATTTTGAAAATATAGGTTTTAAAGGTTCTTTAGAATTTGATTTTTTCACAAAAAATGCTATTTCTTTTGATTATTTTGAAAAATTAAATTATTCTATAAAAGTATCTAATAAATTTAATTTTTGGCTTAAAAGTAGAAATATTATAGATTTATCAGCTACACTTTCATTTCAAGACTTAAAAATAAAAGATTATATATTAGATTTAAGTTATATTTCAACACCATATTCAATAAATAATTATTCTTTGTACGATTATTCTCTCTCTTTTAAAAGAACCTCAAACTATTTAACTCTTGTTGAAAAAAATGACTTGATTTTTTCGAAACCTTTTGTTGCTTTAGATACAAAAATAGAGCCTTATATTTATCTTTATTTTGATAATATTGATATTTCAAAACTTTTTATAGGTACACAAATAACAAGAAATATTTGGTCTCCTTATTTAACGCTTCAAGAGGGTAAATATCGTTTTGATGCTTTTAAAACAAAAATAGATTTGAATTACGATATTCTTTCAAATAAATTTAATTTTAGATTCTTTTTAGGTTTTGAAGGTTCTATATTTTATTGGATAAAACAAGATGTGTTTATACCAATAATTTGAAAAAGTGATAGTAAAAAGCTTTTTTAGTTTTTTGATGTATATTTGAATACGAAAAAAGTTAAAAAATTGAATTTAAAATAAAAAATATAGCAGGGAGGATTTAAATGTTTAAAAATATAGAAAATATAATCTTTGATATTGATGGAACTTTGGTAAATACTGAAAAATTTACTGTTAAGGCTTTTGAAAGGGTTTTAAAACAATTAAAAGATGAAGGATTACTTTTAGTAAATATTGATGAGAAAGATATTTTGAAGTATATAGGTTATACAATAGATCAAATTTGGGAGAATCTTTTAAAAACTCATGATAAGATTGTTATAAATAAGGCTATAAAATATTTAGATAAACACGAACAGGATGTATTAAACGATACAAAAGAAATATTTTTTGACGGAGTTTTTGAAGTATTAAAATATTTAAAAAGTAAAAATAAAAAACTATTTTTACTGTCAAATTGCAATATTCATTATATGGAATTAATTTTGGAGAAAGGTCTAAAAGAATATATTGATTATCCTCATTGTGCTGAAATGTATAATTGGAAGCAAAAAGATTATGTTATTTCAACGTTTATTAAAGAACATAAGACAAAAGATTTTGTTATGATTGGTGATAGAAATAAAGATATAGAAGCCGCAATAAAAAATAATGTTAAATCTATAGGTTGTAATTATGGATACGGTTATCAAGAATTAGATGGAGCTGATTATATCATAAAAGATATAAAAGAGCTTTTAAATCTCTTTTAAATTGATTTTAAGGACTTTTTAAGAAAAAAAATAGATAATTTTTTATCGAATAAAATTATTTCGGAGGTGATTTTTATGAAGAAAATATTCGTTTTAATTGGAGTTTTTGTCTTGATTTTTACTGTAGGTTTTAGTGCAAGATTAAATGCGGATTATCAAAGTCCTATAGTTTCTGTTGTTGAGGCAGTTTCTCCAGCTGTTGTAAATATTGAAACAACCAAAAGAACTGCCACAGGTATTTCTGATCCTTACTTTGATGATTTTTTTAACCGTTTTTTTGGTGGACAGATACCGCAATCAGAAAGAGAAACTCAGGGATTAGGAACTGGATTTATATTTGATAAAGATGGTTATATCCTTACAAATTACCATGTTGTAGAAAATGCCACTCAAATAAATGTAGGTTTTTCAGATGGTTCAAAACTTCCTGCCGTATTAATAGGAGGAGATAGCACTCTTGATATAGCGGTTTTAAAAATAGAAACAGAAAGAGAATTACCAATTATTGAACTAGGAAATTCTTCAGATATAAAAATTGGTGAATGGGCTATTGCAGTAGGAAATCCTTTGGGATTAGAACATACGGTTACAGTTGGTGTTGTAAGTGCTGTTAATAGAAGAATTGCAAAACCCGACGGAACAGGTACTTATCTTGATTTGATTCAAACAGATGCTGCGATAAATCCTGGAAATAGTGGTGGACCTCTTTTGAATATTCATGGAGAAGTAATTGGAATAAATACGGCTATAGTAAATACAACTTTCGGAGTGAATCTTGGGTTTGCTATTCCTATAAATAGTGTAAAATCATTTACAAAATCATTAATTGAAAGTGGATCTTTTCAACAAGCTTACTTAGGTATTTATCATCAAACAGTAACAGAAATGCTTATAAATGCTTTTGGTTTAAAAGTAGAAAAAGGAACATATGTTGCAGATGTGATAGAAGGAACTGCCGCATATAAATCTGGTTTAAAACCTGGTGATGTTATAATAAAATTCAATGATACTAAAATTGAAAATTCGGATAATCTTGGTGCAGCTATTAGGATGTATTCTCCAGGAGATAAGATAAAATTAACTATAAATCGTTTTGGAGAAGAAATTTTTTTAGAGGTTATTTTAGGAAGTCGTGAACCCGAAACGTTAGTAGTTATACCTGTTTCATATTTTGGAATTGCTGTTAGAGAAATTACAGAAGATGATTATAATACACAAAAAATTTCAAAAAATATTTCTGGTATAGTTGTTGAAGAAATCAAACCAGAAGCTCCCAGTATAGGTTTGTCTGAAGGAGATATAATTGCTGAAGTATTTGTCAATGGTGTAAAAAATGATATAAGTAATGTAGAGGATTGGAATAATATCGCATCTAACGTTGAAAAAAATAGTTATGTTGCTTTAATAGTTTACAGAGACGGAATAAGATTTAATGCAGTATTTTACTATTAAAAAAGAGTGCCTTTAGGCACTCTTTTTATAAATTGCATTCATTGCATATTCCATGATAAATTACTTCAATATAATTTACTTTCATTCCGTTTATTTTTTCGGGCGGATTATTTATTATGACATCATCTTCATAGTCAAAAACTCTTCCGCAGACTGAACAAATAAAATGAGAGTGAGCAGACATATCCGCATCATATCTTGAACGGTCTTTAGCTTTTATTTCTTTAATAAGATTTGCCGATTGAAACATTTTTATGATATTATATACTGAAGTAAAAGAAACATTCTTGTTGTTTTTAATCAATTGAGTATGTATTTCGTCAATAGATGGGTGTTTTTTTGAATTTATAATTATTTCAGCTACTTTTAATCTGTTCGGAGTAATCTTAATTTTTTTTTCTTTTAAAATCTTTATGATTTCATCTTTTGATAATATTTTTTCCATAATCGCTCCCTCCTTACTTAATTATATCATAATTTCATTTAACATTTTTAATGTTATTAAATAGTATCAAAATATTTACATTTTATATATGAAGAGGTGATGTTCTTGATAAAAGGTATTTTAATTTCTAAAACCGTTTGTAAAGATTACATTGTTGCAAAATTTGAACTTGAAAAAGAAATAAATGTTGAACCGGGACAATTTTTAATGTTAACTAACAAAACAGAGCCTGTTATGGCAAAACCTTTTTCTGTAGTTAGTTGCGAAAAAAATATTCTTACAGTTCTTATAAGAGTTATTGGAAGATTCACAAATTTTTTAAAGAATGATCTTATGTTAGGCGATCATATATATTTTAGGGGTTCTTACGGCAATTCTTATTATAACACAATTATTTCAAAAAGCAACTATATTTTAATAGGAGCTGGTTGTGGTTCTGCTCCATTATTACATTTTGAAAAAAAGTATAAAGATTCTGTTGTTAAAAGTTTTTATGGGTTTAGAAATGATGAAATAACAAAGATTATGCAAAATGAAAATTTCTTTTTTGATGAAATTGAGAAAAAAAATATTATTGAAACAGCTTATGAATATTTTGTAAAAAATAGTGAAAATATAAAGGGTATAATAAGTTCAGGAACGTTTAATATGAACAAAGCTGTTTTTGATAAATTTAAAAATTTTGATTTAGAAATTTATTGTGCTCTTGATGAAAGAATGGGGTGTGGTGTAGGTATGTGTAAAGGGTGTCCTATAAAAATTGAAAAAGAAATAAAAATGATTTGTAAAGATGGCCCTCTATTTGATGCTAGAAAAATAGATTTTAATTGGAATGAGGTGTAATATAATGAATTTTAACTTACTTGATATTGAATTTAGAAATCCCGTTATTCTTTCTTCAGGTCCTGCAGGTAATGGAGAGGAGATTTTTAAAATAATTCCTGCTTCAAAATTAGGCGGGTTTACAACTAAAACGATAACTCTTGAGCCTAAAGAGGGAAATAAACCACCAAGAATAGTGGATGTTTATGGCGGGATTATCAATTCAATTGGTCTTCAAAATGAAGGTTTTGAAAAGTTTATGAATCAGGGAATAGATTTTTTAGAATCACTTGATACTAATATAATTGTTAGTATTGGAGGTTACTCAAAAGAAGAATTTGTTTATATGGTTAGTACACTTAACAAAACTAACTTTCCTTTTATAGAATTAAATTTATCTTGTCCAAATGTTAAAGAAGGCAAAGGACCTATCGGGCAAGATAAAGAGGTTTTATATAATACAATAAAAGAATGTAAGAAAAATACAAGCAAAAAAATATTTGCGAAATTTGGACCAGAATCTAATCTTGATGAGATGGTTAAAGTGTGTGTTGATGGTGGGATAGATGGGATTACATTAATTAATTGTCCACAAGGAATGAGAATAGATATAAACACTGGAAAACCTATTCTTATGAGAGGTTTTGGAGGATTAAGCGGCCCTGCGATAAAACCTATAGCTGTTGCAAATATTTTTAAAATAAAAAAATTATTTCCAAAATTACCTGTTATAGGAATGGGCGGGATTATAAATGCAGATGATGTCATAGAATTTCTAATGGCAGGATCGAATTTAACTGGTATAGGAACGGGAGTAATGATTGATCCTGAAATTCCAATAAAAATTGTTGATGAATTGAGTTTTAAAAAATTTAGTTATGATAATTTATATTCAAAAGCTTTAAAATAAAAAAACAGGAGAATTCTCCTGTTTTTTATTAATCAACTAATTTTGCTCCTAATAATTCTTCAATTAGTTCTTTTTCAATTCTTAGTTTTACCCATGCTACGCCATCTTGAGTGGTTCCTTTTTCAACTTCTCTTAATCCTCTGATGTATCCAACGAATTTAACTTCTAAAGTAACATCAGAAGCTATGAAATCTTTTACTGTTCTTCCGCCTTCTAAAAAGAATCCATAAATTTCTTCAATTGCTTTAGCCTGTGCGTCAGTTCTTGCAGCAACTTCTGCCATTAACATTGCTTGTGGTCTGTTAGTATTTGCAGGATCAGGTACGCCATAACCAACAAATTCCAAATATCTTCTTGTTTCTCTTACGGAAACATCTGAAATAGCTTCATCCACAGTTTTTGGGCCTCTTGAACAACTTGATAAAATCATAATGAAACTTACCACTAACATCAAAACGAGAAGTTTTTTAGTTTTCATGATAATAACCCCCTTTATGGTGTAAATATACAATTAATTATATCACAAAAATAACAATTTCATACAAAAAATTTTAAATTGTTTTTAATAAATTTATGCTAAAATTGTTAAAAATTGGAGGTGATTGTTTTGAGAAAAATTTTATTTATAATAATGTTTATCTTCGTTTCGGTTTTCATAATGAGTTCAAATTACACTTTTATTTTTAAAGATGCAATTCTTCATTATGTTCAACATGATGAAAAAATTTTTGAAATTCCAGATCGATATAATGTTCAATGGGTTATTGGTGCGGATGATTGGAGTATAAAAGAAAACCAAGAAACTTTTTCTTTTAAAATTATTAAATTAGATGATTATAGCCATTATGAATTAAAACAGATTGAAAATAATGTCCTCCTTGTAGAAGAATTAAATTCTATTCTTTTCTATAATTCAAAAATTAATCAATGGTGTATTACAGATAAATCTAATTTGATTAAATTAAGTTCAAAAAGAATATTAGAAGTAAACTCGAAAAAAAATTATTTTGTTGGTTTAATAGGGTATGGACAATGGGAAATTTTTTATGAAATGAAAAATGATGGAACTTTTATTCAGAAAATTCAAATTGACGGAGAACCTGTTGGATTAACAAATGCATATGTTATTAATCGTAATATATCGGATTCAAGACAAGATCTTTATCAAACTCGTATGTTAATGGAAAAATCTGTTAGTGATTCAAACTTTGCTTCCTACGAATCAGAAATAATTTCTGATACTTATATCTTAAAACTTGGCGAAATAGATTTTAATGGAAAAACTATAAATTTTACATTAGAGAATTTTAGAATCAGGAGTTTTGAGGATAGATATACAATAAAACCTAATGTTTATATCGATTCTTCAAAAGCACAAAATGTTGAAATAATAAGAAGTTTTGAAAATAGTCCTTTTAACGGTGTTGGAGAACCTTTTCCAAGTGGGAAAGTTTTGATTCATGAGAATTTTAACGGTAATAGCTTTGTTATTAAACAAGGTAGAATTGATAATACGCCTGTAAATGAATATGCAAAAATAAGTTTAGGAGAGAGCTGGGATGTAAAATATGATTTCTTAAAAATTTCTGATAGAACTGTAAGAGATCATAATACAAGGGTTATTCAATTTCAAATTAATGTTATTAATTCTTCTTCAGAAACTAAAAAAATGAACTTAAATATTAGTCAATCGGGTTTGGAAATTCAAAATTTTATGTTTGATAACAAATTTAAAAGTATTCAGAACAATTCAAAACTTGGAATATTGAACTTTGATTTTGAAATAAATCCAAATTCAACTGGAGAAATTTCTATAACAATTTCTATAAAATATTAAAAAACAGCCGCTTATGCGGCTGTTTTATTTATAATTGCCCGTAAAGAGGGAATCTTTTGCTTAAGTCCATTACTTTTTCTATTACCTCTGTTTTAATTTCTTCTTTTACTGTGCCTTCTTCGTCTATAACATTTTTTGCTACTTTTGCAATCAATTCAGCTATTTCAATCATTTCATTTTCTTTCATTCCTCTTGTTGTAAGTGCAGGAGTTCCTATTCTTACTCCGCTTGTAACAAATGGTGATCTCTGTTCTCTTGGAATTGTATTTTTATTAACTGTTATGTGGCAATTTTCAAGAGCTTTTTCAAGAGCTTTTCCTGTGATATCAAGTTTTGTAAGATCGATAAGAAGTAAATGTGTATCTGTTCCGCCTGAAACAACTCTTAAATCATATTTTTCTAATTCTTCGCTCAATTTTTTAGCATTTAAAATAACTTGTTTTTGATAAATTCTGAATGATTCGTCTAATGCTTCTTTAAAAGCTACCGCTTTTGCTGCAATAACATGTTCAAGTGGTCCACCCTGTATTCCAGGGAAAATTGTTTTATTTACAGCTTTATAAATCTCTTTGTCATTAGTTAATATTATACCGCCTCTTGGACCTCTTAAAGTCTTATGTGTAGTAGAAGTAACAACATGAGCATATTCAAGAGGATTTGGATATAGCTTTGCTGCAACAAGTCCTGCGAAATGTGCCATATCAACCATTAAATAAGCCCCTATACTATCGGCTATTTCTCTGAATTTTTTAAAGTCTATAATTCTTCCATAAGCACTTCCACCAGCAACAATCAATTTTGGGTTGTGTTCTTTTGCTAACCTTTCAACTTCATTATAGTCGATCATTTCTGTTTCTAAATCTACACCATAAGAAACTACTTTGTAAATTGAACCTGAAAAATTAACAGGTGCTCCGTGTGTTAAATGACCTCCATGACTTAAAGACATTCCCATAATAGTATCTCCAGGCTGCAATAAAGCAAAATATGCACCCATGTTTGCCTGTGAACCTGAATGAGGTTGAACGTTTGCATACTGTGCGTTAAATAATTCTTTTGCTCTATTTCTTGCTAAAGTTTCAGCTTCATCAACAAATTCACATCCGCCGTAATATCTTTTTTTAGGGTATCCCTCGGCATATTTGTTTGTAAGAACGCTTCCCATAGTTTCAATAACCGATAAAGACGCAAAATTTTCAGAAGCTATCAATTCTAATCCGTATTCTTGTCTGTTTAATTCTTTTTGAATAATATCATAAATTTCACCGTCTGTTTTTTTTACATTTTCCCACATACAAATTACCGCTACGAAAAAACTTATAAATCAATATGATTTATAATGTTGCTTTTATTTTTCGTAACTCCCTCCTTTTCATATGATTATTTTTTCAAGACATTACGCAGCAACTTACGCAATTATTTAAATTTTGTCTATATACACTTATTATAGTTATATATTTTAATTATGTCAACATCAGAATAACTTATTTTTCAGCTTTTATTTGATTATAAAAGTTTTCTTCATATATTTTCACCATTCCAACTTTAGTTACAGTTCTTGGTTCAGTTATATTTCCTATAAAATAAAAATACTTTTCATGATAATGCATATTCATAATTTCAAAATTATTAATAGCATCTAACTCATAAACTTTTTGAAATTTTTGTTCATCAATATCTATTTTATAAACAACACCTTTTTTCGAGTTTTCACTAATTTCATAGCCTAATGCATAATAATCATTTTCAATTTGAGAAATATTTAATATTTTCGTATTAGGTAGCACTTTTTCAAAGTTATTTAAGAAACCTCTTTCTGAATTAAGAGAAACTATACCGTATTTAAAATTTTCAGAATGAGTTTCATATAGAATATAATAAGAGTTTCTGTTTTGAAAAACGCCTAAAGGGATATCATTGGGTTCGTTACCAAAAACATTAGACCATATTTCATTTCCATAAAAATTTAAGCTTATTGCATATATGTCAAAATTTCCATATCCAAATGATCTTGTCGCACCAATGATCATAAAACCTTGATTAGGGGCATTTTTAATAGCTGTAAGCATTTCTATATCTCGACCACCTAATGTTTGAGTCCAAATTCTTGTTCCATGATTAGTGTATTTTGAAACAAAAATGTCAGACATTTTATTTCTTAAAAATATATTTCCGCCTATAACAAAACTTTCTTCATCTATTTTTAATAAAGCAGTTCCATTATCTCTTCCGGTATCACCATAATAAAAATCATATAATTTTTCACCATGTTCATCTATAGCAACAAGATAAGCATCTCCATTAATTCCAAAAGAAGATGAATCACCAAAAGCAATTGCAACTTTACTATCTTCAGAATAATCCGCTAAAATTATTTTTCTAAAAAAGTCATTATTATTGCCACCAAAAGTAAATTCATCAATTTTTTCACCATCGTTAGTCAATACTTTCCAAATTTTTGCGTTCCATACAGCTTTTTCTTCGTATCCAACGATATAGATTATTTCATCAGAAATATAAGAATCATATACATAATTTTCATTAAAATTTGTGTATATTCTTTTAAATTCAAAATCATTATAGTTGATTTCAACTTCAGTATCAGTATCAGAGTCAATCTCATCGTCATCAGTATCATCATCTATATCAGTATCAGAGTCAATCTCATCGTCATCAGTATCATCATCTATATCAGTATCAGAGTCAATCTCATCGTCATCAG
>CAYZNB010000002.1:0-15260 GCA_964478535.1 uncultured Thermotogaceae bacterium | reverse complement strand
CATCTATATCAGTATCAGAGTCAATCTCATCATCATCAGAATCATCATCTATATCAGTATCAGAGTCAATCTCATCATCATCAGAATCATCATCTATATCGGTATCAGAGTCAGAATCAATCTCATCGTCATCAGAATCATCATCTATATCGGTATCAGATTCAGAGTCAATTTCATCGTCATCAGTTTCAACCTTATCTTCTTGTTTAGTAAAAGTAATATAAAAAAGAGATTCTTCAAATTCTTCGTAAAAAACTACTTGTCTTACTATAAAATCTCTAAGACTTACTAGTAATCCATCTTTTGTAATTTGTGGAGATCTTATAATTTCAAAATTGTTAATAGTTCCATATTGCCATAATAAATCAGTTTCTATATTGTAAGCCCTTATTTTTTCTCCAACTGTAATAAAAGATTTATTATTTATTGGGACTACATAATTTGCTTTATCTCTAAATTCATAACTTTTTAATTCCTCAAAAGTTGAGTCATAAATAATTAGTTTGATTTTATTTTCTAAAACAGCAATTTTATCTAATAAAGAAAATGTGTGTATAGTTGAATTATTCTCAATTTTTATTTCAGATAATTCTTCAAGAGTAGAATTTAAGCAGAGTAATTTTTCATCTGTCAAAATTACTATTTTTTGTTTGTTATCTATAAAAAAAGCTTCTTTAATATTTTCATTCAAATAATTTATGGTCAATTCTTTAAAATTGTGGTCTAATTTAATAATACTATTATTAGTAATTAAAAAATAATTTTCTTCATTATTTATAATATTTTTTAGATTGTTTCTTTCAAATTTTTTTTCTATTATTTTATTCGAAAAATTATAAACACCATTTTCTGTTATAAATATTCCATTTGAAATAAATTTCAAAATTTTTTCATTAAATGAATTTTTCGATATTTCAAGATTTTCATTAATTTTAAAAATACTTTTTTCTGTTTGAATAAATATACTATCTATACAAAAAACATTGATTATTTTTTCATTTAAATTTATTTTTTCTATTTGTTTAACATTTTTATCCCAAAAGATTATTTCGTCATTTAAAAAAGATAAATAAAAATTATGGAATTTATAAAAAAAATCATAATTTCCAAAAAATATAATATTCATATCACCTTTTTCTAATTTTCTCGTAGTAAAAGAAAAAACTTCACTTTCAATAAGTGTTTCTGAATTATAAGCTTCTACCTTCCAAAAATATTTAGTATTTGGTTTTAAAACTTCGCCGGCATAAAATGTAGAAAATATGTTTTCTAATTTTATATGATCTTTTGATAAATTTTCAGATTCAGAAACATATATTCTATATCTATAATCTCCCTGATTTGGAATACTCCATCTGAAAATGTTTTTTATATCAACATTTTCAGATTCATTTTGTGGAGAAATTAAATTAATTGATTGCGAAAAAAAAGATAAGGTTAATATAACAAATAAAAATACGGAAAGTTGCTTTTTCATAATTCCACCTCTTGTATCTTATTCAGGACACCTACAAATCTCAATATTTCTCTTGCATTTTCATCTGCAAAAAAATCAGTTTTAATTTCATCTAAAGAAAGATCTATTCTAACTGCAGATAAAAATATTTTTAATGCGTCTTCAAGATTATTAATTTTATATTCGCATATAGAATCATAATCCATCAAAAAATCTTCGTAATCTGTTATTATTCGAGCATATTTATAATTCATGTCTTTTACTTCTTCAATTACTTCTTCTATAAAAATTTCCAAAGGAGAATTTTCTCCAAATATTCTGTCGTGATAAAACCTCAATAATAATTTTGAAAAAGCAAGTCCTTCACCATCTTTCCATAAATATCCCGATATTGCTGAAGACATTCTTTCAGAAAGTGCATAGTTGAATCCAGATAATATTAAAGAATTAGTAAGTAAAAATAGACCTTCTGGTTTATTTTTAGCTTTAAACGATTTATCTTTTAACCAAGATAAATATTCTCCTTTGAAACCTCTTTTTACTAAATTATCGCTCATATCTTCTGGAAGAAGTTGTCCATCTTCATCAAAACTTTCGAATAATACTTCAGAAACGAAAACATTGACATTTTTTTCTAAATAATCAATTATATCAGAAATTTTTTCGATTCTATTTTTTAGGTTTATAAACAAACCATTTTTATTTAATTCATCTATAGCTATTTTAGCTTCTTCAACTCTTTCTATAGAAAGCTCAAAGAACATTTTAAAAGTATGTGCAGATAAAAAATAAGGTGTTTTAATGACGAGGTTATAATAATAATAAAAATTTTCTACATCTTCCATTATACATGAAAGTTTTAAAAGTGAAATTAATATCATAATTTTATTTTCTTCTTCAGCAGATTCTAAAGCTTGAATTTCAGTTTCATAAGACTCATAAAACATTCCTAAATTTTTATAAGCCATAGAAAGTTCATGAAGAACATAATCTTTTGGGTTCAATTCAAATGCTTTTTCTAAATTAAAAATAGCATCATTATATCTACCAAGTTTTGTTAGAGAAAAAGCATTGTTATAAAAAATTTCCGGATTTTCTCTAGTTATTTCAAGGGCTTTATTGTGAATAATATTTGCATCATTATATCTTTGTAACAAATTAAAAATTACTCCTAACCTTACATAAGGAGGAATAAATTCTTTATCTAATTTTATGCATTCGTTCAAATAATTTATGCTATCTTCATACCTTGCATTTTCCATGTAAATATCTGCAATTTTTAAATAAGGAAGTAAAAATTCTTTTTCTATTTCTAAAGATTTTTCGTAATATTCTAAAGCTTCATCATAAATTTTTCTTTCAAACATTAAATTACCCAATTCATAATATCCAGTAGAAAATTCTTTATTCATATCTAATGCTTGTTTGAATTCTAGTTCTGCAAATTCTAAATGTCCAAGCTCTTTTAAATATAGGGCATTATAAAAATGATATCTGTAATCATGAAATACATTTTTAGCTTTTTCAAGATATTTTTTAGCTTCTTCATATTCTTTATCTTGCATTGAAAGTTTAAATGCTTCATAATAATAAAAAATTAAATATGAAGTATAATATTCTTTTTTATTTTCATCATTTTTTACTTTCATTTGAGCTTCCAAACCCCTTAATATTATGTTTAAATCAAGTCGGTTTTCCCTAAAAGCTTTATCATAATCTTCTAATAAAATAGGAAGTTTTACAGGAAGGTTATTAGTTTTTGCATATTCTGGTTCTATTTTTAAATAAACAATTCCAAATTTTTTTTCTTTCATAAATCAAACTCCTTTTTTTCTTTAAAAGCAACGATTTTAATAACATAAAACAAAATCCCAATAGTTAATCCAGAAAAATTTGCAATAACATCTCCCCAACTAAAAGTTCTGTAAGGAAGTCTGTATTGAAGATATTCTGTTAAAACAGGTATAGAAAAAAATGATAAATATAACAAAAATTTCAATATCTTACTTTTTAAACCACGCATAGATAAACAAAACAAATCTGCTCCTATAAAATACATTATAAAATGTACTATTTTATCTTCCCCTTTAAAATTACTCACACTAATTACAGGGTGTGAAAGAGAGACATAAAAAATAAGTATTATATATAAAATAAAAATTGTTCTCCAAAAAAATTTCTCAAAATTCAAAATATATACACCACCTTAAAATAGTATCCTAATTATTATAACATTAAAACTTAAAAAAATTTTAGTTTTCCATAGGATAAGAACTTATTTCAAAAAATTCTTTTTTAAAGTTTCTAAAACAATCATTTTCAATAGATTCTCTCATCTTTTTAACCATTGAAATATTAAAAAATAAATTATGAATACTTATTAAAGTTTTTCCTAGCATTTCCTCTCTTTTCAAAAGATGATTTATATAACCTCTTGAATGATTTCTACATGTATAACATTGACAGTTTTTATCAATAGGAATATTTTGAAATTTATTTGCTGAAGATTTTAAATTTAATCTACCACTCCAAGTTAATGCTGTTCCATGTCTTCCCATTCTTGTAGGAAGTACGCAATCAAACATATCTAATCCATTTTCAACAGAATACATCATCATTGTAGGAGAGCCTATCCCCATAATATAACGAGGTTTATCTTCAGGCATTTTTGAAACACTATATTTTAAAATTTTTTCACTTTCCTGATATTTTTCACCGACAGCTAAACCACCAAGAGCAAAACCATCAAAGGGAATAGAAGTAATTTGCTCAGTACTTAGATCTCTTAAATCTTTATGCAAACCTCCTTGAATTATTCCAAAAAGCGATTGATCTTCTCTATTATGTGAATCAAAAGATCTTTTTGCCCATCTGAAAGTTCTTTCAATAGATTCTTTAACATAATCATAATCAGCACCAGCAGTAACACACTCATCAAAAGCCATAGCTATATCTGATCCAATAATTTGCTGAATCTCCATAGATTTTTCAGGAGTTATTAAAATTTTAGATCCATCTAAAGGCGATTTAAAGTGAACGCCTTCTTCAGAAATTTTTCTATCTTTTAAAGAAAAAACTTGAAAACCTCCGCTATCAGTAAGAATTGGTTTATTCCAACTCATAAAATTGTGTAACCCTTTAAACTCACTCAAAATTTCTAATCCTGGTCTTAAAAATAAATGAAAAGCATTTCCTAAAATAATTTCTGCTCCTAAATCTTTAACATGATCATTAGTAAGCCCTTTTACAGTACCATTTGTTCCTACTGGCATAAAAACGGGAGTTTCTATAATGCCTCTGTTAGTAATTATTCTACCTCTTCTTGCTCCTGTGTATTTATCTATATGAAGCAATTCGTATTTTATTTTACTCATTTTTTAATCTCCTTTTTTGATTTTAAAAATTCAAAATTTTGGAAAAGCGTTTCAATTTTTTCCAACTTATCTATTATACCTTTAATATTTAAATAAAATTTTACATTTATTATATAATTTAGGTTTGACTAATTCCCGACAAATGTGGTAGAATTTAATTATCAAATACAACTATTTTTATCATATTTAGAGGAGGGTTTTTATGAAAGAATTATTAAGAATTAAAAATTTAAAAGCTATAACAACTGATGACGGAACAGTTATTCTTAATGGCGTTAATCTTACAATTAATGAAGGAGAAATACATGCAATAATGGGACCTAATGGTTCGGGAAAATCGACTCTTTCAAATGTCATAATGGGAAGTCCAAAATATGAAGTAACTGAAGGAGATATTTTATTTAAAGGGCAGTCTATCTTAGATTTATCTACAGATGCACGTGCAAAACTTGGAATATTCTTGTCTTTTCAAACCCCCGAAGAAGTAGATGGAGTAAAAATGAGACAGTTTCTTTTGAATGCTTACAGAAATATTCATTCAGAAGATACTATTACTGCATTAAAATTAAATAAATTAATAAATGAGTTTACAGATACAGTGCACTTGGATAAAGAATTTTTAAATAGATATGTCAACACAGGATTTTCTGGGGGAGAAAGAAAAAAAAGTGAAATTATGCAAATGGGATTATTAAAACCTAAAATGGCTATTTTAGATGAAATTGATTCAGGTCTTGATGTAGATGCTCTTAGAAAAGTAGCGGAATCAATTAATAAATTCAAATGTGAAAACATGGGTATCTTAATGATTACTCATTATCAAAGAGTTCTTGATTATGTCAAACCTGATTTTGTTCATGTATATAACAAAGGAAAAATTGCCACTACAGGAAATGCAGATCTAGCTCTTAAAGTTGAAGAAAATGGATATGCAAACATATAAGGGAGTGATTTTATGTCAAAAAATGATTTTAATATAAACGATTTGATTATAGATCAAACTAAATACGATTTTAGAAATCCGGAAATTTATGCCTTTAAAACTCTTCCGGGGTTAAATGAAAAAATTATTCATGAAATATCTGAATCTAAAAATGAACCTAAATGGATGCTTGAAAAAAGATTAGAATCTTTAAAAATATTTGAGTCGAAACCTTTACCAAAATTTGGAGTCGATGTGAGCGATTTAGATTTAAATAAAATTATCGCTTATATAAAACCTAATGCTGAAAGATCAAATAACTGGGATGATGTTCCGGAAGAAATTAAAGACACTTTCGAAAAACTTGGAATTCCTGAAGCTGAAAGAAAAGCACTTGCTGGTGTTGGCGCTCAATATGATTCGGAAATAGTTTATCAAAATATAAGAAAAGATCTTGAGAATTTAGGTGTAATTTTTATGGATATGGAATCAGCTGTAAAAAAGCATCCAGATCTTGTTAAAGAACATTTTATGAAAGCATCACCGGCAAATGGCCATAAATATGCAGCGTTTCATGGAGCGTTATGGAGTGGAGGAACATTTTTATATGTTCCGAAAAATGTTAAAGTTTCTATGCCACTTCAAGCATATTTTAGAATGAATAATCCTGGAATGGGTCAGCTAGAACATACAATAATAATTGCAGACGAAGGTAGCGAAGTAGCTTTTATAGAAGGTTGTTCAGCACCATTTTATAACACGACAAATGTTCATGTTGGGACAGTTGAAATATATGTTAAAGAAAGTGCAAGAGTAAAATATGTTACTATTCAAAACTGGAGCAAAAACACATACAACTTGAATACTAAAGTTTCTCTTGTAGATAGAGATGGAGTAATGGAATGGGTTTCTGGGTCTTTAGGGAGTCAAAAAACTATGATTTATCCCGCTTCTATCTTAAGAGGAAAAGGAGCTAAGAATGAAACAAAAGCTATAACATATTCAGGAAGTAATCAACATATGGATACAGGATCAAAAGTAATAATGACCGCTCCTTACACTAGTTCTACTGTAGATGCTAGAAGTATAAGTGTAGGTGGAGGTTGGGCGTTTTACAGAGGATGGCTTAAAATTGGCGAAAATGCAAAAGGGGCTAAAGCATCTGTGCAATGTCAAGCATTAATGTTAGATAATGAATCTAAAAGTGATACAGTTCCTTTAATAGAAGTTCATACAGATGATGCAGATGTAGGTCACGAAGCAAGAATTGGAAGAATCAAACAAGAACAAATTTATTATTTAATGACAAGAGGGTTAAGTGAAGCGGAAGCGAAAGCTATGGTTGTAAGAGGATTTGTCGAGCCGTTTGCGAAAGAATTACCAATAGAATACGCAATAGAACTTAACAGACTTATTAATCTCGAAGTAGAATCTTCAATAGGATAGGTGATAATATGAATTTAATTTTTGAAAAAACTATCGATGTTAATCATGCAAATTACAAAATGGTAGATCCAATAACAGAACATATATTCAGTGAAAATGATTATTCAGAAAAAGAGTTAGATTTATCTAACGAATACATAAATAACGTTGAATTGACAAAATATAAAAAATTAAAATATGAATCATATAAAAATTGGGGTTTTCCTGTATGGAAAAGGGCGAAATTAAAAGGGTTCAATCCACCAAAATATGAAATTCCTATAGCAGAAAAAATTACTGGAGAAGTAAAAAAAATTGATAAAATTAATATTGAAGGTTTAGAAATACTTTTAAAATATGATTTTGAAGGGGCACATAGAAAATTTCTTTTAATGAGTGACGTGTTTTTCAATACAGGTTTTTATTATGATACAGAAGAAGGCGAAGAAAAAAAAGTTGTAATTGAACAAGATCTTGAAAAAACTATTATTGAAAATAATGTGTTCAACGTTAAAGAAAATTCAAAGTTAACAGTTTTTAGAATTTTAAGAAAATCAGAAAAAAAAGGTTTTAAAAATGCTTCCATAAGAGGTATGATTGAGCAAAATGCCGAGTTAAATATAATAAATATAAATTTGCTTGGTGATGAAGATATAAATATAGATAACGCTTTATTTGATGTAAAAGATAATGCTACTCTTAACATTTATGATTTTAACATTGGAGGTAAAATTGCTTCTCCTTTTTATTTCGTTAGATTAAGTGGAAAAAATAGCAAGTGTAATATCAAACCTTATTTTTTTGGTGATGAAAACAATATAATAGATATGCTTTATTTATTGAGATTTTATGGTAAAGAATCAATCGGAAGAATTGCTGGAAAAGGTATAATAAAGGGTTCTTCAAAAGCTGTATTTAGAGGTTTTTTAGATATAAAAAAAGGTGCAAAAGAAGCAAATGCTTCTGAAGAAGAATATACTCTTGTTTTATCCGAAAATGCAAAAGCAGAAGCTATTCCAAATTTATTGGTTGACGAAAATGAAGTAAATGCTTCACATGCTGCAAGCGTTGGTACAATTGATGAACAAAAGCTTTATTATCTTATGACGAGAGGTTTTTCAAAATCTGAAGCTAAAAAGCTAATTGCATTTGGAATTTTTGAGCCCATTTTAGACGAAATAGAGATTTGGAATAAAAATATCTGTGAGGAGATGAAAAATGAAATCAATAGAAGATTGTAAATATTCTTTTCCCACATTAAGTAGAAAAATAGCAGGAAAAAATTTAATATATTTAGATAACGCAGCAACATCCTTAAAACCTTTTAATGTTATTAATGCAGAAAAAAATTACTATATGCTGAATAACTCAAATATACATAGAGCTAATCATCAACTTGCAAATGAATCAACACAAATGTATGAAGGGGCAAGAAAAAAGGTTAAAGAATTTATAAATGCAAAAAAAATATCAGAAATCATTTTTACTAAAGGTGCGACAGAATCTTTAAATCTTTTGGCTTATTCTTTTGCGATTTCAAATTTTTTTGAGAAAGATGAAGAAATATTAATACCAATTTCAGAACATCATGCAAATTTTGTTCCGTGGCAGCAAATTAGTAAATTATTCAACATAAAAATTAATTATTATGTTCCTGAAAAAGGTGTTTTTAATGAAGATAATTTTTTGAATTTGATAAATAAAAAAACTAAACTTATTTCATTTACAGGATTATCTAATGTTACAGGACAAATTATAAATATAAAAAAAATTGTTGAAAAAGCAAAAAATATTAATCCTGAAATAATTACAGTTGTTGACGGGGCTCAATATGTTCCACACATTCCCACAGATTTTCAAGATTTAAATGTTGATTTTATAGTGTTTTCATCGCATAAAATGCTTGGGCCTATGGGAGTAGGTGTTTTATACGGAAAGAGTGAAATTCTTGAAAAAATGAGTCCGTTTCTTTATGGCGGTGAAATGATAGATTATGTAACTAAAGAAAATAGCACTTTTAATGTGCTTCCATATAAATTTGAAGCGGGAACACCTAATGTTGCAGGAGTTATAGCTTTTGCACAAGCAATAGAATTTTTAAATGAATTAGGAATGAAAGAAATATATGAACACACAAAAAAACTTACTAAATACGCTTTAAAAAAATTATCAGAACTAGATTTTGTTGAAATATACGGACCAAAAGATGATTCTCATTATTCCATAATATCGTTCAATTTAAAAAACATACATCCTCATGATGTTTCTCATATGTTGAATGATTTGAGTGGTATAGCAGTTAGAAGTGGTCATCATTGTGCTCAACTTCTTTTAAACAATATGAATATAAAATCATCATGTAGAGCAAGTTTTTATTTTTACAATACTGTTGAAGACGTTGAAGCTTTAATTGAAGGAATTAAAAAAGTTAAGGAGTGGATAAAATGAGTTTAGAAGATCTTTATTCAGAAATAATTCTCGATTATTCAAAAAATCCACAATTTAAAAAGATAATTGAAAATGCAGAAGAATATCATGGACATAATTCTTCATGTGGAGATGAAATAACTTTGTATTTAAACGAAAAAGATGGTAAAATATTAGATATATCTTTTGATGGACATGGATGTATTATTAGTCAAGCATCAGCAGCTATGATGTGTGAAATACTTAAAGGCAGAAGTGTTGAAAATGCTAAATCAATATTGGAAAATATTTTAAGAATGTCTAGAGGCGAAGATTACAATAAAGAAGTTGTCGAAGATATAGAAATATTTGAAGATATTAAAAACTTTCCCATGCGAGTAAAGTGTTTCACCCTTTCATGGCATACAATCGAAAATTTTTTAAAAAATAAGGGGGCGGACAAATGATTTCTTTAGAAAATGTAAAAAAAGTAGCTTTAGTAGGAGCATCAGGAAATAAATCAAAATTTGGTTATAAAATTTTAAAAGATTTAATGCATAAAAATTTTGAGATGTACCCAGTTTCTCCAAATTATGAAGAACTAGAAGGATTAAAAGTTTTTAAAGACGTTTCAGAATTACCTAAAGATACAGATTTAATAGTTTTTGTAGTGCCAGCTAAAATAGGTATTGAAGTTGCTAAAAAAGCTTATGAAAATGGACATAGAAATTTATGGTTTCAACCTGGAGCAGAATCAAAAGAACTTGAAACATATATAAAGTCTTTAAAAGATGTTAATTACTCATTTATAAATTGTATTATGGTAGAAACTTAAACAGAGCAGAAGTTACTATTTAATTATTCTAAATCTCTAGTAACTCAAGAAAACACGTAAATAATTGAATTATTTAAAAAACCAGAGAATTTTTAATTATAAATTCTCTGGTTTAATTTTATAATTAAAATATTTTTATCATAAAATCTTATTGTGTTTGTAGAAAGTTAAATTTTATTGAAAATTTTTTTATTTTTATAATTTATTATCTCGTTCAAATTTTATAATTAAATAATATAATAAAAACTTTTATTTGATATAATAATATAGAATTTTTTACCTAACGGAGGAAATCAATGAAAAAATATATTTTTATTGTATTTTTATTTATTTCATCAATATTTTATGGAGATTTTACAGCTTTTAGATTAGCTTCAAACGGATATATTGATGGCCCTGGTTCTATAAATAAAAATAACATAAATAGAAGTTATGATTCGGAAATCTTATATTATTATGAATATTTTTTAGATTTGCACGATAATCCATTATATGTAGATAATGTTGAAGACAAAGCTTTTCAAGAAAAGCTTTTGATTAAAGAACAACTTGAATTTTATTTTGATGAAGGAAAAGCCATTTCATCAATTTATAATTATATTTTTAATTCTATAAAATTATTTGATGGAAATTTGTTATACAAAAAAATTCCTTTAAGGGATTCTCATACAAATCTTCAATTTAATCCTGAAATAAAGAATGCAGAATCATGGATAAAAAGCGAAAGAAGAAAAATATTGATTAACAAGTTAAAAAAATTTTTTTCTATAAAAAATTTATTTTTTTGGCGTCAGTGGAATTTGTTTAAACTTTTTACACCTGATATAATTAACTATTACGATTTTGATGATGAAAATCAACTTAACAGATATATAGAAGAATTAGTTGATTTAAGCTATTATTATACAAACTCTAATTTAATTTATTTATCTAGAGTCCATAATACAAATCATATTTATAAAAATGTTGTAATAAAAAATGTTACTCCAGAAATGATTTTATCTATTTTTATGAGAGAAACTAAACTTTGGCCTTTTGCTTTTAGATTAGAGAAAAAATTAGATTATTATGGAGAAACTCGATATGCAAAAATTTCATTGGGATTAGGGCAAGTTTTAGTTGATGCAGATAGATTAAATTTGGGAGAAAATGCTTACGAATTGGGTATAGGAGCATACGAATCAAATTATTTAGGAAACAAAATAAAATATTCAAGATATGATTTTCAAATGATAAAAGATATTTATTTTCAAGATGAAAATTTTATAGATAGAGATTTATTAACTCTTAGAGGAGCTATTTTATATACTGCAGTATATTTAGAAGTTCTATTAAACAGAGCAAAAATTACATTATCTGAATAAAAAATCAAAAGGTTAAAAATTATAAATTTTTAACCTTTTTTATTAAATCTGGACTTATAAATTTGTTAGAAAAAATTGATTTTGATTCAAAAAAATCAACTTCTTTTTCGTTTAAATCTTTTACAACTCCCCCAGCTTCTTTTAATATTAAAAATCCTGCCGCAATATCCCATGGAAAAGCTTTCAAACTTATAAAAGCTTCGCAGTATCCAGCTGCTACATAACAAATTTGAAGTGCCGCTGTTCCCAACAAACGCAGCCTTAAAACTTCCTTTTCGAGAGTTTCGACATATTTATATGTGACCCCTCTGAAATTAGATAAAAGAATCATAGATTTATTTAATTCATTTTCTTTTGAACAATAAATTTTTTCATTATTTAAATAAGCCCCTTTATTTTTTTCCGCATAAAACAACATATTCATTTGAGGAGCAAAAATAACACCAATTTCTACCTCATTATCTTTAATATAAGCGACAGAAATACAATATTCAGGAAATCCCTTTGAAAAATTCACCGTGCCGTCTATAGGATCTATAAGCCAGTATTCGCTACTTTCAGGTTTTTTATCATATCCGTTTTCTTCAGCAAAAAAAGGAATATCACCAAATTCTTTTTTAAGACTTTCTTGAAGAGATTTTTGAGTTTTTAAATCTAATTCTGTAACGTAATCAAACTCATCTTTTTTATTTTTAATAAAAAATGTTTCTTTTTTTTGATCTAATAATTTTTCACCTACTAAAACAACAATTTCTTTTAATTTTTCTAACATAATATCACCACCTTTTTTAATTATACCATAATAATTGGAAAGCAGAAAGTTGGTATATGGGAATGGAAAAACATTTTTAGATTTAACGCCTTTTGCTTTTAATGTAGTGTAACAGCCACGCCGCACTTTGCACGGCGTTACAGCATTCATGACAACACAGATATTTTTAAGTAGGTGTAGGGAAAAAATATAAATCTGTTTTTTAATTAGAGTTTTTTATTTTGCTTTTTTATTCCTTTTTTATTATATCATTCGCACTCATATAATAATGAAGTAGTAAACATTGGATAAAATAAATGCGAACAAGATCAAATTTTCTAAAAAACAGATTTCACTCTGAGATAAAATGCTAAAATTAGCAAACTCGCTACGCTCAAACATGCTATTTTCTTAACGCATTTTATCATCTGCTCAATTGTTCGCTACTTTATTTTATCCATATTTACTGTCAAAGTATTATAAAAATTTTTGAAGCATTTTCTTTCATTTTTTAACTTTTTAAATGTTTTTCCAAAGAAAGTTTGAAGCTAATTTTAATCTCAAAGATATTTTTACAAGCATTTTTGCCGTTTTTTTAATTCTATTTTCAACTTTTCTATTCAACGCTTGTATTTTAAGATCTTAAAATGGTAAAATATAATAAGACAAAAGATAAAACGAGGTGAAAAATGAAGAAAATTGACGATTTTTTTTATGATATTAACAATAAAACTCCAGGGTGTGTTGTTGGGGTTCTTAAAAATGGGGAAAAAGTATTTTCAAAATCTTACGGTACTGCAAATCTTGATTATGATATTCCTATAACTTCAGATACTGTTTTTCATATTGCATCTGTTTCAAAACAATTTGCAGCATTTTGTATCGCTTTATTAGAAGAAGAAAATTTAATTGACAAAAAAGATGATATTAGAACATATATTCCAGAATTAAAAAGGAATATAAAACATATAATAACTATAGAAGATCTTATTCATATGAAAAGTGGACTAAAAGACGCTTATCATACTATTCAATATGTAAAAGGATTAACAGAAAACGAATTTTTAAATGAAGAAGAGCTTCTTGATATCGCCTTTAATACAGAAGTTCAAATTTTTGAACCTGGTGATCAATTTTGGTATTCAAACACTAATTATCTTTTTTTATCAGAAATAATAAAGAGAGTAACTGGAAAAAGCTTGAGTTATTATGCTGATGAAAAAATATTTAAACCATTAAATATGAAAAATTCATTTTTTAGAGAAGATTATACCAATATAATTAAAAATAGAGCGGAAGGGTATTGCTTATACGATTTTCTTCATTACACAAAAAAACAAAAAGAAAAATTTAGAAATCACATCAATGATTTTTGCATATCTACTGAAAATGCTCAAGCTACAGGTGCAGGACAAGTTTGGTCTACATTAAATGATTTATTTAAATGGGTTAAAAATTTTGAAAATAATATTATTGGAAAAAGCGGAAATAAATTAATTGAAAAATTGTTTGCTCCTTCAAAAGATAATAAAGGTAATGATTTGAATTATGGGTACGGACAATTTATTTCAGAAAGACACGGAGAAAAAGTAGTTTTTCATGAAGGTGGAAGCTGTGGTCATAACAGTGTAATTTATATGATTCCTGAAAGAAAACTTTCAATAATATTGCTTGCAAACACTAATGAGTTTTTGATGAGATATTATAAAAGATATAATTATGTAGATGTTATAGAAAAAATTGCAGACATATTTTTAAATAGAGAAGAATCTTCTATATCTATAGAAAAAATTGAAAATAAAGAAAAAGTAGTACAAAATTTCGACAAACTAAAACTTGTTGTCGGTGAATATCAAAGTAAAAAAACAGGTTCTATTTGGAAAATAGCATTACAAGAAGATATTTGTGAAGTGAATATAAATGGAATTATGAAAAGAAATTTAGTTTATATAAAAGATAACGAATATAAATTTGAAAATGAAAATGTTATCTGTATTTTTGAAAAAGATGAAAATAACAATATAATAAAATTAGAAGTCGAATCTGAAGACTTTGAAAATGAATATTTTCCATTTAATAAAAATTTACAGAAAGGTTATTTCGATAGATTTTGTGGAGAATACGAATGTAAAAAGTTAAATTGTTCATATATAGTATCTGCAACATCTTCTGGAATATTTTTAAAAAACAAAGATAGACACAGAACAAGTCTTGATTTAGAATATTTACCAACGATAGAAAATTATTTTTATACTTATCAACCACCGTATATTCCAGATTTTTATGTGCTGGAATTTTTAACTGATGAAAATAATAAAATAAATGCTTATATTATTCGTGATTATGATGGTAGTAAAATAGAGGAATTTGTTTTTAAAAAAGTATAAGTGAATAAAAGGTTAAACATTGTTCAGTCGATAGGAAAAAATTGTAAAATCAACATTTATTATAAGATTTAAAAAGACTCTAAAATTGATTTTTTTATATAATGCTTTGGTGACAAATAATGAATTTAAAGTTGTTTAGGTAAATCAAATGATGTTTAAAAATAGTTTTTGATTTTTATAATGCTTTGATGGTAAATAATGATGAAATAAAGTAGCGAGCAATTGAGAATTTTCGTATAAAAAACAGTTGAGCGAATGAAAAAAGGCGTAAGAAAATAGCATGTTTGAGCGTAGCGAGTTTGCTATTTTTAGCATTTTTTCACAGAGCGAAACTTGTTTT
>CAYZNB010000001.1:0-54307 GCA_964478535.1 uncultured Thermotogaceae bacterium | reverse complement strand
ATAGTTGAAATTAAAGAGTTTTTAAATAAAGAATTGAATATATGCTATAAAGGAGAGCTAAATAAATATAAGGCTTTATCTTTTCTAAATAGACCGATTAGGGTTTGTGGAGTTGTAAAAAATCAAGGAGAGCCTGGTGGAGGTCCTTTTATTGTGGATAATGGAGAATATACCGATTTGCAAATTTGTGAAAAATCAGAGATAGATTTAAACGATAAAAATCAATTAAAAATATTTAATTCTTCAGAATTCTTCAATCCGACAGATATTGCATGTTTTGTAAAAGATTATAAGGGAGAAAAATTTAATTTGCTTGAGTATGTCAATGAAGAAAGATATTTTATAAGTAAAAAGACATATAAAGGTAAAGAGATAAAAGCATTAGAGCATCCAGGGCTTTGGAATGGTGCTATGCATAAATGGAATACACTATTTGTAGAAGTACCTTTAAATGCTTTTAATCCGGTTAAAAAAGCAAATGATTTGTTAAGAATGTGTAGAAGAAGTTAATAGGAAAGCGATATAAAAAAGTTGTTGTTGAGTGTTGGGAAAAGTAGAGGGGCTAATGGAAAAATTGAAAAAATTCGGGAGGAAAAAATGAGCGGTATATTTGATTATATAATGAAAAATATGGATGTGTTAGTTCAAGAAATATTAGAAAAGCAATTTTCTATAAATCCCAGTTTGGAAAAAAAATATACCTCATATCAAATTAATATTTGCAAAAGAGATATAAAGCATACTTTAACTCACCTCGCTGAAACTATTAAATTTTCAAGCATTAAACTATTTATAGATTACATTAGTTGGGCTAAAATTCTTCTAGATAATCTCAATATATCTTCACAAGAGCTTATAGAAAATTTAGAATGTGTAACTTTTATACTGAAAAAACACTTTTCAAAAGATGAATTTAAAATTATAGAAGTATTTTTAAAGTCTGCTTTAGAGGAAGTAAAAAAAGAAAAAGATTTAAAAAATTCAGATATTACTCTTACAAATGAAGCTCAAAAATATTTGAACTTTTTATTGGATGGAAATAAGGGGGAAGCTTCTAATTTAATAATGAAATATATTGAAAAAGGAAAAGATATAAAAGAAATATACTTGGAAATTTTTCAAGCAACTCAAATAGAAGTTGGAAAAATGTGGCAAGAAAATAAAATAAATGTAGCTCAAGAACATTATGTTACGGCTTCAACACAGATGATTATGTCACAATTATATAATTATGTTTTAAATACGATAAAAAATAATTATACTATAATAGCAGCAAGTGTAAGCCACGAATTACATGAAATTGGAATAAGAATTGTAAGTGATTTTTTAGAACTTGAGGGATTTAATGTTTATTATTTAGGTGCAAATATGCCTCTAAAAGATATAATGAAATCTATAAAACAAAAAAAAGCAAATATTTTAATGCTTTCTGCGACTATGACAGAACACATAGAAGAAGCCTCAAAAATAATTAATGAAATAAAAATAAATGAATCCACAAAACATATTAAAATTATGGTTGGCGGATATCCTTTCAACGTAGATCAAAATTTGTGGAAAACCTTAAAAGCAGATGGATATTCAAAAGACGCTTTGAATACTGTTGAGGTTGTTAAAAAATTATTGAATATATGAAAGGAATTTTAAAATGGAAGAAAATAAAAATCAAAAATTAAAAAATGACGACAATGAGTTATTTAATAAAATAACTCAATTGAACAATGAATTAGTTACAGCACAAAGAGCTTTAATAAAAAATAATTTAGAATTGAAAGAAACGCACAAAAAAATCAAAAAAATGCTAAAAAAAGAAAAAGAGTTGACGATAAAAGCAGAAGTTGCAAACATAGCCAAGAGTCAATTTTTGGCTAATATGAGTCATGAAATAAGAACGCCTATGAATGGAATAACAGGTTTTATAAACCTTCTTGCATCAACTCAATTAGATGAAGAACAAAAAGAATATGTTAAATATATAAAATTATCTACCGATAAACTTATGAATACTATAAATGATATTTTAGATATATCAAAAATAGAATCTGGTAAATTTTTACTTGACGAACATGAATTTGATTTGATAGAAAAAATAGAGGAGGCAGCAATACCTTTTACAGTCAATGCAAATAATAAAAATATAGAATTAAATATTTTAGTAGAATCAAATGTCTCGCAAAATTTAATAGGGGATAGTGATAGATTAAAGCAAATTTTAAATAATCTTTTAAATAATGCAGTTAAATTTACAGAAAAAGGACATATCTTTGTTGAAGTAAGTAAAAAAAGAGATTACAAAAACAAATTAGAATTATTATTTAAAGTTGAAGATACTGGTGTAGGCATGAATTCAGAAACTCTGAAAAAAATTTTTGATCCATTTACGCAAGAAGATTCATCAACAGTAAGAAAATATGGCGGAACAGGATTGGGTCTTTCAATATGTAAAAGAATAGTAGAAATGATGAAAGGAAAAATATGGGTTGAAAGTAAAAAAGGTTATGGAACAACTTTTTATTTTACGCTTACTTTAAAAAAACATAGTGGAGAAAAAACAAATATAATTTTAGATTATAATATTTTAAAAAATAAAAGTATTCTAATTGTAGATGATAATGTTTTAAACACTAAAATCGCAAAAATATATTTAGAAGAAGTGGGAGTTATTATTGATACTGCTGAAAAGGCCAGTCAAGCTTTAAGTTTAATAATGAAAAATGAAAAATTTTCATATGATTTGATTTTAATAGATTATGAAATGCCTGAAATGGACGGTATTGATCTAGCTACTACTTTAAAACAGATAGAAAAAACAAAAAATATTCCTTTGGTTTTATTTACATCAATAACAGGGCAAAAAGAAGCAAAGTTAGCTTTTGAAAAAGGATTTTCCGGATATTTAACAAAACCTTATAAAAGAAATGATTTGATAAAAATTTTAATAGAGAATTTAACCTAAAAAATACACTTTATTTTTTATAAAAAATATAGTATAATTTTCATAAAGATTATATTAATAAATGATATGTTTTTTAAAAAAAATATTAAAGGAGAATTCATTATGGAAAAGAAAATAGTAGAAAAATCAATGATTTTAATAGTGGAACAAAATCTTATTGCCTCGAAAGTTCGAGAAATTAATGATAAGGCTCAAAATTTTATTGAAGAAATTGAAAAATTTGAAACTATAATTTTAGATATAAAAGATGTAAGTTATATAGATTCTGTAGGAATTACTTTTATAGTAGCTATGTATAAAATTGTTTCCAAACAAAATAAAGAATTCAAACTTATTAACACAAATGAAGATATTAAAGATTTATTCGCTTTAATGAGATTGAATGAAAAATTTTCTATTGAATAAACTAAAAAGGCGGTGGAAATTTTGTCAAATGAAGATTACATTCAGGAGTTTGTAGATGAAGCTACAACCCATTTAGAATCCATCGAAGAAGCTTTATTAAAATTAGAAAAATCTCCCGAAAATGCTAATTTAATTAACTCTATATTCAGATCTGTCCATAGTATAAAAGGAACAGCCGGTTTTTTTGGGCTGAAAAAATTGGTTAATTGTGCTCATAGTATTGAAAATCTTTTTGGAATAATAAGAAGATCTGAAATTAAAGTAGACCCTAAAATAATAGATGTTACACTTGAGTCTTTAGATTTATTAAAAAAAATGGTTTTTAATATTTCTGAAAGCGAAAATGTAAATATAGATAATACAGTTAAAAAAGTTAAAGAAATAATTGAAAAAAACGAAAAAAAAGGAATTGAAAGCAAAGAAAAACTAGAGTTAATAACTCCCGAAAAAGAATCTTTAAATATAGACAAAGAACAAAAAGTTACAGTTAAATACGCTTTAAGTCATGGTCATAATATATATAAAATAAAGTTGAAATTAAAAGAAGATGTCGAATCAAAAAATTTAAATCCTGTAGTTTATTTTAAGAAAATAGAATCTATAGGTTTGGTTATAGATGCGTATACTGATATAAGCGAAGTAACCGGGTTAAAAAATATAGAAGAAGCTGAAATTAATTATATATTTATTTTTTCAACAGTTTTAGATGAAGAGTTAGTATCTCTAGCTTTACAAATAGAACCTCATAGAATTATAAAACTCGACGTGAATTTAAAAGTTGGAGAAGTAAAAGAAATTCTTATGGATGAATCATTAGAAAAAAATAATGATAAAAATGATAAAATACTTAAAAATCAAGAAACTGAATCAAATTTTGAAAAAAATGAAATAATAGAAGAAGATGTTGAAGAGGATAACAATTTAGAAGAACCCCCTAATAAAGAACAGCGAGTTAATAAAATATCTCCTGACGAAACAGTAAGAGTAAACGTTTCGCTTTTAAACAGTCTTCTTGATCTTGCAAGTGAAATGGTTTTGGGAAGAAATCAATTATTAAGAACGCTCGAATTTCAAAGAAAAAAGATAGAAGGCCTCGAACCTATTCTTCAAAACATAGACCTCACCACAACAGAACTTCAAGGAAAAATAATGAATACAAGAATGCAACCCGTTTCGAAAATATTTAACAAATTTCCACGAATAATAAGGGAAATGACACGAAAATTAGGAAAAGAAATCGAGCTTGAAATGCATGGTACTGAAGTTGAATTAGATAAATCTATAATAGAAGCTTTAACAGATCCCTTAACACATTTAATAAGAAATGCAGTTGATCACGGGATAGAAAAACCTGATGTTAGAGAAAAAAATGGAAAAGCAAAAAAAGGAAAAATAACTCTAAAAGCTTATCATGAAGGCGGTAGAGTTAACATAGAAATAAAAGACAACGGAACAGGAATTGATCCAGAAAAAATAAAGAAAAAAGCCTTATCTAATAAATTAATAAAAAAAGAATCATTAGAAAAACTTTCTGAAAAAGATATACTTTCACTGATATTTGAACCCGGATTTTCTACTGCAGAGAAAGTAACAGATGTTTCAGGTCGAGGAGTAGGAATGGATGTTGTTAAGACGAATATAGAAAAACTTGGCGGAAGCATAGATATAAAAACAGAAATTGGTTCTGGCACAACATTCAGGCTTATGGTTCCTTTAACCCTTGCAATAATTTCCTCATTGATAATTGAAATAGGGGGAAATAAATTTGCTTTACCTCAAGTAAATCTTCAAGAAATTTATAGACTAAAAGAAAACGATAAAAATAAAATAGAACATATAGGTAATGCTAAAGTGTTGCGTTTGAGAGGTAATTTGCTACCAATTGTTGATTTATCTGATGTGTTAAAAATCCAAAAATTAGAAACAAAAAAAGAGAATGTAAAAAGAATACTTGTAGTAAAAGTTGGTACAAAAAAATATGGAATAATGGTAGATAAAATTCACGAAACAGAAGAAATTTTAGTTAAACCTTTATCAATATATTTGAGAAACTCTATAGCTTATTCAGGTGTTACTATAATGGGAGACGGTAAAATAGCAATGATACTTGATGCTGAAGGCATATCAAAAAAAGCAAATCTTAAATATGTAGAAGACATGATTGAAAAAACAGATGCTGAAAAAAAGCATTCTCAATATGCAGTACAAGAATCACAAAATTTTATGCTTTTCAAATGCTCTGGAAATGAAATGCTTGCAATAGATTTATCTATGGTTTCAAGAGTAGAAGTTATTAACAAAAATGATATAGAAAAAATTGGAGGAAATGAATATATTCAATACAGAAATACAGAATATAGAATAATAAGACCAGAAGATCATCTTCCAATAGAAAAAAACAACAATCTTCCAGAAAAGCTTTATGTTATAATACCCAAATTTTCAAAACATCCTCTTGGTATACTTATACATAAAATAATAGATACTCATGAAACAAAACTTCAATTAAACGACGAAAGTAAAAAAGTGATAAAATCTAAAGGAATATTAGGCACAACAATAATAAATAAAAAAATAGTTTTAATTCTTAACAGTTTTGAGCTTTTTGAAACGGCAGTACCAGAGTTATATGAAGATGATAAAAATTTAAAATCTAAAGAACAAAAAAATATATTACTTCTTGAAGACACTGAATTTTTCTTAAAGCTTGAAAAAAATTATTTAGAAAATGCAAATTACAAAGTTCATTGGGTAAAAAATGGTAAAGAGGGCGTAGAAATGTTGAAAAAAGTTAAAAACATAGATGCAATAGTAAGTGATATAGTTATGCCTGAAATGACAGGAGAAGAATTTATAAGATGGGTACGCTCACAAAAAGAATTTAAACATATTCCAGCAATAGCAGTTACAAGCATGACTGGAGATAAAATTAAAAATTCTGTTTTAAAATCAGGATTCAATTATTATGAAACAAAAATAGATAAAGAAAGACTTCTAACTCTGTTAAAAGAAATATTTGAAAAAGAGGTGGTGCAATCATGACCTCAAAGGTATTGACTTTTTATTTGAATGAAGAACTTTATGGAGTTGATATAAACATTGTAAAAGAATTGAATAGAAATATAGATTATACAAAAGTACCAGATTCAAACGACCATATTAAAGGCTTATTTAATATGAGAGGACAAATAGTAACAGTATTTGATTTAAATAAAATATTAGGATTTGAAGAAAAAACATATACTAAAAATACGTGTATAACTTTAAAAATGACTTCTAAAATTATAAATACTGTAGGATTTTTAATAGATAAAACCGGAGATGTTCTTGAAATTGATGAAGAAATAACAGAATCTCCGCCAGCTAACATAAAAGGAATTGAAGATAAGTTTATAAAACTAATTGCAAAAATTGAAGAAAATATACTTATCGTTTTAGACCCAGAAACAATTTTTAATCCAGAACATTTTTTGTTAGATCAAAATAACAAAATCAATTAAGGGGGAGAAAACATGAAAATATCAGCAAAAATATCACTTGGATTTGTTGTAATCCTTATAATAATGGGAATACTTGGCGTATTAGCTATTTTTAATATGATGACAGCACAAGAGTCTGTGACTGATATGACCGATATAAATATTGTTGAAATGAATTATTCTACAAGTATAGAAAGAGAAGTATATGGACTAATGTATGAAATGAGAGGATATTCTTTTAGAGAAAACGATAATTTTTATGTTTTAGCTGAAAGCGAGTTAAAAAGTTTGAAAAATTATATAAATGAAGCGAAGAAATTCGGAAATGACAACAATTTATCAGATTTTGTAAAAACTGTTGAAGAAGCTGAAAAAGGGGTTATTGAATACGAAAAATTAATGATTGAAACAACTGATCTTATAAATAACTTAAGAATAGTTAATAGAAGTTTAGAACAACAATTTGATATATACATAAAAAACGCAGTTGAATTTGTAGAAATTATGACGCAAAATTTAGAAAACGATGTGAAAGATAATCAAACTGAAGAAGAATTAATAAGAAGAATTAACAGATTAACTCTTTCAAACTATCTTTTAGATTTAGGAAATGAAATAAATTTAGGTGTCACATCAGCAAGAGCTAACAATAATATAGCATATTTAGAAAGAGTTATTGAAAACTTTGATCTTATTGAAGATTATGCAAAAGAATTATTAGCTGATACAAGATTAGAAATAAACATTCAAAGATTAGAGAATATATTAAGTTCTGCAATTGCATATAGAAATGAAGTTAATAGATATGTGCAACTTAGAACAAGACTCGATGAAGTTGATTCTTTAAGAACAGAAGTAGGGCAAACACAAGTTCTTGCAACAGCAGAAGCGTTTGCTAATTATATATCTAATCAAACAATACGTGAAGGACAAGAATTAAACGATGAGCTTGCAACTGCAATTATTATATTGATAGTTGGTCTTGTAATAGCTGTAGTAATTGGTATAATAATCGCAATACCTACAATATTTAGCATAACAAAGCCATTAAAGAAGATGCAAGGAGAAATAAAGAAATTTGGAAAAGGAGATTTAACAGTAGAATTTGAATCAAAGAAGAAAGATGAAATAGGAGAAATGGCTAGATCATTGAATGAAATGGCAAATTCATTGAAAGGATCGATGAAAAATATAGGAGAATTATCAGAAACTATGAACAAATCTTCATCTGAAATGATGGATGTATCTACAAATCTTTCATCAAGTAGTGAAGAACTTGCGGCAAAAACAGAAGAAGTAAGTTCAGCAATAACTGAAATATCTACAAATATAGAAGATACGAATGAATCGCTAGGAACAACAGGACAAAATGTAACTAGCATATCATCCGCAGTAGAAGAAATGACATCGACAATAAAAAATCTTGCGGCAGCAGCGGAAGAAACATCAGTAGGATTGGTAAATATAGAAAAATCAATGGAAGAAGTATCTCAAAGTATAAAGGTAACTGAAAATTCATCTAATAAAGTATCAAAATCTGTAAATTCAGTATCGACATCAATAAAAGAAATAAACATATCACTTGGAGAAATAAGTAAAAATACAGAAAGATCGATAAACATAACAGATGAAGCAAAAATGAGAACAGATGAAACAAATACAGTGATGGAAAAATTAAATGAATCATCAAAGAAAATAGGGAAAATAGTAGAAGTAATAAATGATATAGCAGATCAAACAAACATGTTGGCATTAAACGCAGCGATAGAAGCCGCAGGAGCAGGAGAAGCGGGAAAAGGATTTGCAGTAGTAGCGAATGAAGTAAAAGAATTAGCAAAACAAACGAGCGAAGCAACAGAAGAAATAAGTTTACAAATTGATGATATGAAAAATAACATGTCACAGGCAATAAATGCTATGAAATCTGTAAAAGAAGTAGTTGGAGAAGTAACAGATATAGCGGGAATAATAGCTTCGGCAGTAACAGAACAGACATCAGTAACAGAACAAATATCTGACAGTATGGTAGAAGCAGCTGAAATGGTAAGCTCAATAACAAAAGAAGTAGTTACAATATCTAAAAATGCAGAAGAAGTAACGAGGAGTTTGAACGAAACATCAAAAGGAGTAAAAGAAATAGCAAGATCATCAGGAGAATTATCGAATGCGTCTAATGAAGTATCAACAAATATAGAATCTGTATCAAAACAAGTTAACGATATAGTGAGAGCGGTTGGAGAAATAAATGCAGGAGCAAACAACATATCGCAAAGCATGACCGAAATAACTGGGGTATCAACAGAAGTATCAAGCGGAGCACAAAAAACAAACGAAACGTCTATAAATGCTGGAGAAGTTTCTGAAAAACTTAATACACTTCTTAAACAATTTAAATATTGATCATTAAGTAAAAGGGGGGATTTGTATAAAAATAAAGTCTAAATTAATATTTTTAATTATTTTTTTCTTGATCTTAATAACTTTTATATTAGGTATTACTTATTATTATTTAGATGTAATAGGAGGATATACATTTTTAGTTGAAGAAAATTTAAACGTTAATTTAAATATTGCAAATATTGAAAATGCACATCTTGTTTATTCACAAAATTTAGGAAATCATGTTTATATGAAAACAAAATTTGAAGGTCAATTAGATTTTACTAAATGTTCTTTAGGAACATGGATTTACGGAGAAGAAGCCTCTCAAATTACAGATGTAGAATTATTATCTTTTTTAGAAGATATAAAAGAGCCTCATGTAAAATTACATGAATCAGCATCTGCTATTATACAATTAACAAATGTAGGTGATTATACTAATGCAATAGATATTTATGAAAATCAAACATTACTTGCTTTGAGAGAAACACAAAAATATTTATCTTTAATAAGAGATAGATATTATGAAATTGCATATTCTGAAGCTGGAGAGGTTCTTGAAAATCTGGGAGGAGAAATTTTCAGAATAACGTTAGTTTTAATTGCAATAGCAGTTATAGGAGGATTAATAACATTGTTAATAGCAATTCCTCTTATTAACGGTATAACAAAGCCATTAAAGAAGATGCAAGGAGAAATAAAGAAATTTGGAACAGGAGATTTAACAGTAGAATTTAAATCAAAGAAGAAAGATGAAATAGGAGAAATGGCTAGATCATTGAATGAAATGGCAAATTCATTGAAAGGATCGATGAAAAATATAGGAGAATTATCAGAAACTATGAACAAATCTTCATCTGAAATGATGGATGTATCTACAAATCTTTCATCAAGTAGTGAAGAACTTGCGGCAAAAACAGAAGAAGTAAGTTCAGCAATAACTGAAATATCTACAAATATAGAAGATACGAATGAATCGCTAGGAACAACAGGACAAAATGTAACTAGCATATCATCCGCAGTAGAAGAAATGACATCGACAATAAAAAATCTTGCGGCAGCAGCGGAAGAAACATCAGTAGGATTGGTAAATATAGAAAAATCAATGGAAGAAGTATCTCAAAGTATAAAGGTAACTGAAAATTCATCTAATAAAGTATCAAAATCTGTAAATTCAGTATCGACATCAATAAAAGAAATAAACATATCACTTGGAGAAATAAGTAAAAATACAGAAAGATCGATAAACATAACAGATGAAGCAAAAATGAGAACAGATGAAACAAATACAGTGATGGAAAAATTAAATGAATCATCAAAGAAAATAGGGAAAATAGTAGAAGTAATAAATGATATAGCAGATCAAACAAACATGTTGGCATTAAACGCAGCGATAGAAGCCGCAGGAGCAGGAGAAGCGGGAAAAGGATTTGCAGTAGTAGCGAATGAAGTAAAAGAATTAGCAAAACAAACGAGCGAAGCAACAGAAGAAATAAGTTTACAAATTGATGATATGAAAAATAACATGTCACAGGCAATAAATGCTATGAAATCTGTAAAAGAAGTAGTTGGAGAAGTAACAGATATAGCGGGAATAATAGCTTCGGCAGTAACAGAACAGACATCAGTAACAGAACAAATATCTGACAGTATGGTAGAAGCAGCTGAAATGGTAAGCTCAATAACAAAAGAAGTAGTTACAATATCTAAAAATGCAGAAGAAGTAACGAGGAGTTTGAACGAAACATCAAAAGGAGTAAAAGAAATAGCAAGATCATCAGGAGAATTATCGAATGCGTCTAATGAAGTATCAACAAATATAGAATCTGTATCAAAACAAGTTAACGATATAGTGAGAGCGGTTGGAGAAATAAATGCAGGAGCAAACAACATATCGCAAAGCATGACCGAAATAACTGGGGTATCAACAGAAGTATCAAGCGGAGCACAAAAAACAAACGAAACGTCTATAAATGCTGGAGAAGTTTCTGAAAAACTTAATACACTTCTTAAACAATTTAAATATTAAATCACTTCTAATTCAAGTCAATAATTAAGAGAGGTTAATATATGGAAAAGCTAAATGTTTTAGTAGTTGACGATTCTCTTATATACAGAAAAATATTAACTGACGCAATAAATAAAACATCTAACGCTAAAACTAATAATTTTGCTTCAAACGGTTTTAACGCATTAGAAAAAATTCAAAATTCAAACGACTTTGATGTTGTTTTGATGGATATATTTATGCCAGGTTTAACAGGAGTTGAAACTCTTAAAATAATAAAAGAAAAATATCCTGAAATAGAAGTAGTATTGATATCTTCTGGTGATGACAATACAGCAAGAATGACTGTAGAAGCTTTAGAAAATGGTGCTTTTGATTTTATATTGAAGCCTAATTCAGATAATTTAGAAAGAAATATGCTTTTTATAAGAAATAAGCTAAACTCTATTTTTAATCAAATTAAAGTAAAGAAAATATCTGAAATTGAATTTGAAAAAGAAAAGAAAATGGAAATTATATCTGAAAAAATTCAAAAAAAAGAAAAAACAATTATTTCAACACCAAAGATTATTTTAATAGCTTCATCAACTGGTGGTCCATCTGCTTTAGATAAACTTTTTATTAAATTGAATAAAAGTATTAAAACACCTATTATAATCACTCAACATATGCCTGAAAAATTTACTCAAATATTAGCTCAATCGTTAAAAAGCAAGACAAAAATGAATTTTGTTGAAGTTCAAGAAAATGAAGAAATATGTGAAGGAAAAATTTATATTGCTGCTGGTGGAAAACACCTTTATTTAGAAAAAATTGAAAATAAAATAATTGCTAAATATAAAAATGACGATCCTATTATTAATGTGAAACCTTCAGCAGATGTTTTATTTAAATCATTGACAAATGTTTATGATAAAAACACTAATATTTTAGCGGTAATTTTAACTGGTATGGGAAATGATGGTGAAAAG
This sequence comes from uncultured Thermotogaceae bacterium, assembly GCA_964478535.1. GTDB lineage: Bacteria > Thermotogota > Thermotogae > Petrotogales > Petrotogaceae > CAYZNB01. The sequence continues at coordinate 42,106 of CAYZNB010000001.1, read as the reverse complement.
GGTATTAAACATTTAAAAGAAAATTTAAAATGTTATTGCATAACTCAAAATGAAAAGAGTTGTGTAGTTTATGGTATGCCTATGAGAGTTGAAAAAGCTGGTTTTTCAGATGAATCACTTGATATTGAAATAATAGGTAACAGAATATCTAAAATAATAAGTGGTGATTTTAATGGGTGAAAATAATACGATCATTAAGATACAAAAATTTATAGAAGAATTATGTGGAATAAGTTTAAATGAAGAAAAACAATACCTTATTGAAAGCAGACTTGCAAGATTATTAGTAGAATATGATTGTGATGATTTTGAACAATTTTATAAAAAGATCAATATGAGTAAAGATGAAAAGCTTAAAGAAAAAATAATAGATGCCATTACAACTAATGAAACTCAATGGTTCAGAGATATAAAACCTTGGATTTTTTTAGAAAAAAATATTTTACCTGAAGCAATTGAAAGTGTTAGAGATCAAAAAATCAAAAAATTCAGAATATGGTCTGCGGCATCATCAACAGGACAAGAAGCTTATTCAACTTCTATTTGTATAAACGAATATTTAATAAAAAACAATATAAAAGACGTTACATTAGAAAATTTTGAAATAATAGGTACAGATATATCTAAAGAAGTTTTAAATATAGCTAAAGAAGGTCGATATAACGCTATATCTGTAATGAGGGGTTTAGATAAAAAATATTTAGAAAAATATTTTGAAAAAGAAGGAAGAGTTTTCAAATTAAATGATGAAATAAAAAATATAGTCAAATTCACTCATTTTAATCTTTTAAATGATTTCAGTTCTTTGGGAAAATTTGATTTGATATTTTGCAGATATGTTTTGATATACTTTTCAAAAGAATTGAAAAAAAATATTTTAGAAAAAATATCTAATTCTTTAGATAAAAATGGTTTTTTAGTAGTGGGAGCTTCAGAAATTTTACCTGATTATTCGAATTATTTTAAACAAATTGAATTTGAAAAAGGAGTTTACTATTGTCATTTTGAGAGGGGTGATTTTATTTGAAAATATTAGTTGTAGATGATTCTTCGATAGTTAGAAAAATTATTAGAGAGGCAGCAGATGTTCTTGAAATGGAAACAATAGAAGCAATTGATGGAATTGAAGGATTAGAAAAAATCGAAGAGGGTTATGAAGATATTGAACTTATATTGCTAGACTGGAATATGCCCAGAATGAATGGTATTGAGTTTTTAAAATTTATCAAAAAAGATGAAAAGTATAATGGTATACCGGTCATGATGGTTACTACTGAAGGAGAAAAAGAAAATATAGTTCAAGCTATTAAAGCAGGTGCTGCAAATTATTTGATAAAACCGTTCTCTATGGAAGAATTACAAAAAAGAATTTTAGAATGTCTTGGAGAAGGATTTTTATGAGTGAAATTATTGAAAAAAAATTAAAAATTATAGATACTGCTTTTACAGAATCAACTATAAATGTTTTAACAACAATGACAGGACTTTTAGTATCTGAAAAAGAACATTTACATGAAAATGCAGATTATTCAGGTGTGATGTTTTTAAAAGGTGATGAATACAATTACATTTTTACACTTTCTACATCAGAAGAAAGTGTAAGAATTCTTATGAGTTATATGACAGGAATGCTACCGGAAGATTTAACTAAAGACGAATTGTCTGATGGAATATCCGAACTTGTGAACATGATTGCAGGGAAAGTAAAAATAATATTTTCTGGAACTGAAAATCATTTTAACTTGACTTCACCATTTACAATTGAGGGGGATAATCATGCGTTTATTAATAAAAAAAACATTCCTTCCGTTTCAAAAATGTTCTTTGCAAATGATTTAAAAATATTTTTAAATATAATTATTATTTAATAAGGAGGTTCCTAATGATAGATAAAAAAAGAACAGCTCCTTTTGTAAAAAGTTTTAAGGAAATGATGCTTGTAATGGGCGGTATTGAAATAAATAATTCTGGAGATGTTTATGATTTTGACGGAGATTTAAAATCTTATGGAATATCAGCTTCCGTAAGTTTTGCGGGAAATTTTAAAGGCAGAATATTGTTAGATATGGAAAAAAATGTAGCTTTGAAAATTTCCGAACATATAACAGGTGAAAAATATGAAGATATTAAGGATAGAATGGTTCTTGCTTGTTTGACAGAAATTTTGAATACAATAGGTGGAGATGCGTTAACTTTATTAAATGATGAATTAAAAGCAGGGTTAAGATTAGCTCCTCCAATAATTTTCACTGGAGAAAATGTAATAATCTCTATTCCTAAAATTCCTTCCGTAACTTTAGATTCTCATTGCGAATATGGAAAAATTTTATTTAATGTAGCTGTGGAAGGTGATAAATAAATGGATGCAAAGTTGTTAAACAGTTTTTTAAGTGCTATAAAAACTATATTAGAACAAATCGGAATTCCAGATGTAAAAAAAGGAAAAATAATTAAAAAAGATATTATGGTTATAGATAGAGAAGTTACTTCTATGATAGGTTTAGTTGATGGGATAAAAGGTAATGTGGCTTATAGTATGGACGAAAAAACAGCAAAAAATATCGTTTCATTGATGATGATGGGAATGGAAGTTTCAGAATTAGATGAAATGGCAAGAAGTGCTCTTGGAGAATTGACAAACATGATGTCGGGAACGGCGAGTTCTTTAATTGCTTCTTTAGGAATTAATTTTGATATTACTCCACCATCAATAGTAACAGGAAAAGATGTGTATTTAATTCTTAGCACGGCTGAAACTATATGTATTGAATTGATTCTTTCTGTTGGAATAATAGAAGTTAATTTTGCAATCGAATAGAGGGGATTAAAATGAATAATATAATGGTTGTTGATGACGTTTTGTTTAATAGAAAGCTTATAATTGCAATATTAAAAAAGACTGTTTCTAACCTTAAAATATTTGAAGCTGAAGGCGGAAGAAAAGCCCTTGAAATTTTGTATAAAAATGATATTGATTTAATAATTTTAGATTTAATGATGCCCGAAATGGACGGTTTTGAATTTTTAGAAATAATTAAAAAAGATGGAAAATACAATTTAATACCAATCATAATTAATTCGGCGATGAATGAAACAGATTCAATAAAAAAAGCTTTATCATTAGGAGCACATGATTTTTTTGAAAAACCTCTTAAAACAGAAGAAATAGATTTTATTTTGCCTTTAAAAGTCAATAATGCTCTTAAAGTTTATGAGCAAACAAAAGAAATAATGACTTTTAATGAAAAAATAAATAGAGAACTTCATCTTGCTAGTTTTTTTCAGAAAAATATTATCAATAATCAAAAAAAATTAAAAAATGTTAATTTCAAAGGTTTATATATACCATCTTTTGAATTAGGCGGAGATTTTTACGATTGTATTGAAATAAATGAAGCAACATGGTTTATAATAGCGGATGTTTCAGGCCATGGAATAACAGCTTCAATAATTTCTTCAATGATAAAAGTTTTATTTGCAAATTATGCTGAAGAAAATAAAAAACCATCTGAAGTTTTAAAAAAAATGAATGATTTTATGGAAAGTAATTTTAATTCTTCTGAAATGTTTTCTTTTACTGCATTTATTGGAAAAATTGAAAAAAACCAGTTAACTTTTTCTAATGCTGGACATCCTTTTCCTATATTATATAGGCGTGAACAAAATGAATTCGAAGTTCTTACCAAAAAAGGTTTTTTAGCAGGAATTTTAAAAGATGTTTTTTTTGAAGATACAAATATAATGTTTAATAAAAATGATATGATTTTTATGTATACGGACGGTTTTTTTGACAACTTTGAAATTTTTAGCAACTCTTTAAAATGTAATTTAGAAATATTTTTAAACCATGCAAAGATTTTATTTGAAAATTTCAAAAATGAAAATGAATTGATAGAGAACATAAATAAATATATTTTAGAAAACTTTTCAAAAAATAAAATTAAAGATAAAATAATAAAAGATGATATAAGCATAATCATAATAAAAAATTGTTTTGAGGAGGCTGAACAAAATTGAAAATATTAATAGTTGACGATTCTCCATTAATTCATTCATTATTGAGAAAAACTCTTGAAAAAAATGGGCATGAAGTCTGTGGAGATGCAAAAAACGGAAAAGAAGCAGTAGAATTATTTCAAAAATTAAATCCTGAAGTTATTTTCATGGATATAACTATGCCTATAATGGATGGTATGGAAGCTTCAAAAAATATAAAAACGATTAATCCTAAAGCTAATATAATAATGTTGAGTGCTATGGGTGATGAAGAAATTAGAGAAGAAGCTAAAAATTTAGGAATAGATATATTTTTGAAAAAACCTTTTAATGACTATATGATAATAAGTGCTATATCAAAAGTTGTAGTATAATAATGAAATTCGAAACAGATTTTTTTTCTTCATACGAAGAAGCAGCAAAAATTGCACTTTTTATAGAAAAATTTTTAAAAGAAGAATGTAATATAAAAAATGAAAAACATTTATTTTTACTAAGTATTGCCATAAGAGAACTGCTAAATAATGCAGTTTCTCATGGTAATTGTTTTGATTTTCAAAAAAAAGTGAAATTAAAAATTTTATTTGAGAATAATATTTTAATTGTACAAATTACAGATGAAGGAAAGGGCTTTGAATTAAAAAAAGATTGTACAGAATTCAAAGAGCCTTTAAGAGAAAGATGTCGAGGTATTTGGCTTATACACGAATTGGGATTTGAAATTGAAGTTCAAAAAAATACTGTTACAGCTAAAATAAATCTTTTGAATGTAAAAGAAAAAGAGGAAAAATAAATTTTGAATCTTGACAGTAAAAAGATTTTGTAGTATAATAATTAAGGTTTTGCAGGAGTAGCTACAGTCGGTAGAGCGCCGCCTTGGTAAGGCGGAGGTCGTGAGTTCGAGTCTCATCTCCTGCTCCATTTGTGCGGATGTAGCTCAGTGGTAGAGCACTTGCTTGCCAAGCAAGGGGTCGCGGGTTCGAGCCCCGTCTTCCGCTCCAAAAAAACAGGCTTTTTATTAAAGCCTGTTTTTTAGTGTTATATAAGATATTTTTTCCCTGTATTGATAACTGATGAAAATAATTTTTTTGTTCTATAACTTCGAATGGCAAATTGTAATTTTTTGAATTAATCACAAAAAGATTTAATTTTATATTTTAAAATTTAAATTTTCTTTTGGTTTAGCCATTTTAAAAGTATTTCCTAAAGCTAATACAGTAGATAATTCTGCAGGTAAATTCACTTCAGAAATTTTTTCACATGTTTTTTTTACATTATAATCAAGTCTTATAAACTCGAAAGATAAGACAGCTTTTTCAATATCTATTATAAGATATCCTGTTCTATAATCATTATCTTTAGGCCTTCCTACACTTCCTGTATTAAATATCATTTTATTGAAAACTTTTTTTATCATAGTAATATGAGTATGACCATTAATTATAATATCTGCTTCAACTGATTCTGCGATTTCTTTTAATCTTTCTACTGGTGTATTAGGCTTAACATATTCTAATAAATCGTTTAAAGGACTTCCGTGAACAAGAAGAAATTTCACCCCTTCAAATTCAAATTCTATTCTTTTAGGTAAAGATTTTAAATACTCTTTATTCTCTTTCGTAGTATTTTTTATAGTCCAATTTACAGATTCATCTCCAATTTCTGTTTCTCTTCCTGGATTATAAGTACATCCGCAACTTTCTTTTTCATATGCTATAGCATCATCATAATTTCCCATAATACCAGGTATTTTTTTTTCTTTCATTAAATCAATAACTTCATTAGGATTAGGACCATAACCTACAAGGTCTCCTAAAAAAAATATTTTAGAAATTTTTCTGTTTTCAATATCTTCTAATACTGTTTGAAAAGCTTCTAAATTTGAGTGAACATCAGAAAAAAAAGCTATTTTCATTATTTTTCACCACCTTATGATTTTTTAGTATTCTAATCTAATTATATCAGATAATTTTTATCTTGATAAAACTCTTAATGTTTCTTAATATTTATTTTCTCTTCCTTCTAAAATTGAAATTATTGAATTATCGATTTCTTTCATTCCAAACTCATTTATTTTCGATATATTTTTAATGCTTTCGGAGCAACAATTTCCTAAAAAACCTTGATTGTTTTCTACAAACAAATTTTTCTCTGCCATTATTACTGAATAATAAGCTTCTTCTACGGCTATACCTATTCTAAATGCGCAACTTTCTTTTGCGCCATCACACAAAACTCCTGTGGTATTAGAAATCATAGTGTCTACAGCTTGAAGTATCTTTTGTTCGTTTAATTTTTTTAAATAAGCGATTCCAGCGGTTGCTCCAGAACCAGCAGAATAAAATGCTCCGCAAATTGGTGCAAGTTTTCCTACATAAAATTTTATATATCCTGAAAGAAAATGGCTTAAAGAAATAGCTTCTGCTATTTCTTTATCTGAGGCCTTTACAAATTTTCCAAAAAGATAAACAGGTATTGTGTTAACAATTCCTTGATTTCCAGAACCACACGAACTCATTATATTTACAAGAGCTCCGTTCATTCTTGTAAAAGATGCTGCCGAAGAATATTTTCTAATTTTTTCATTTATTTTGTCTTCTAAAAAAATAGAATTTAATTTTTTACCAATATTTTCGATGGACTCATGACAATCTTTTAAAGTGTATTCAGCAGCTTTTATATTCATTAATGCTCCTGAAATAATAAATTCTATATCTTCTTCATCAATGTTTGTTGAAATTTTAATAATTTCACTTAAAGTCATATTTTCAAGTTTGTTTGCTTCAAAGAAATTACAATTTTTGAATTTGTCGTTATTTTCAAAAATTATTTTTTCATTTAAAGAAATTTTTGAAAAATTAGAATGATTATCTTCAATAATGCATTCACAAACATCATTGTTGCTATCTTTCATTGTTGTTTTTATATAAACACCAGTTTTATCATTTGGATATATATTTATTAATTTTTTGCTTATCAATTTTTCTGCTTTTATTTTATATTCAGAATTTGTATTATATAATATTTGGAGATCTGGAGTATCACATTTTATTACCACTCCGAGTGCAGCGGCTATTTTATTACCTCTCGCTCCCTCAGCACCTGGAATCTTTACATAAATTCCATTTTTATATATACTTTTACTAACTTCAACATCAATTTTTTTTATTTCACCACTTAAATAAGATTTAGCTTTTGCGGTACTTAAAGCAACTGCTCCAGGTTCGGTACAACCTGTTGAAGCTTTTACTTCTTGTTTTAAAAACTCTTTTATCATTTTTTCACCTCATAATATTTATTCTATAATAAGATTATATCATAATATAAAAAATAAAGAAGTCTAAAAAAAGACTTCTTTATATAATTATTTTTCCTTTTCCCGTTCTTTTAGAAATATAGGCTCTTTTATCTGCTAAATCAAGAGCGTCTTTATAATCTGTGCATTCTTCAATATTAGATACACCTATGCTAAAACTCAATTTTACATCAAGTGATTTTGTTTTTTCAATAAATCTTAAAATTATTTCTCTACATTTTTCTTTACTTATACCTCTAAAAATTATTACAAATTCATCTCCGCCATATCTATAAACATTATCATTTTCTCTAACATTATTTTTTATTATTCTTGCAACATCTGATAAAATTTGATCACCTTTCATATGTCCATAAGTATCATTAATTTTTTTAAAATCATCCATATCTAGAAAAGCTACGCTTATGTTATAATTTTTCTTTTCAAAAGTCATTAAGTCAACAAAAAGTTTTGAATGATTGTATAATTTTGTTAAACCATCTGTTTCTGCAAGACCTACTACTTTTTGATAAAGTTGAGAATTTTCAAGAACGAGTGAAACAAGTTGAGCAAAAACGGATAAAAGAACAAGCTGTTCATTATTAGGTCTCAAGCCATTTTCAGGATTATCACATGAAATATAACCAATCATTTCATCATTTTGATTTCTTAGAGCGACTAACAATAAATCATTTTCAGACCATTTTTTTTGTACTATTTCCCAATCAAGATCATTATTTTTATTCTTTTCATTGCTATTATAAAGGTTGAAACTTACTTTATCTTCTTCATCATCAAGATCCGGAATAAAATAAGTTTCCAAAAATCTATGTTTTTCATCCATTATTTTTATTACCGATTCAGAATTAATAACTCTTTCTTTTATTTCTTTAAACTGTTCGTCAGAAATTCCTGATTTAGTAATTCTTTTTACAGTATTATTAGTAGGATCAAATAAACTAATAAGTATGAATTTATAGCCTAAATCTATTCTTAATATATCTGCTATTTCTGTAAGTATTTTATCTTCAGATTCTTTTAAAGAAAATTCTTTTAAAATTCTTGAAACTTCTAAAATTATTTGATTAAAACGATTCAATCTCTCATTTTTATTCTTTTCATCTTTTTTTTCATTAATATTTTTAATAATAAAATAATAAAAAATTAAAAAAATAAGATTTATTAAAATTACAGAATAACTTAAAAACTTGTTTTCAATCATTAAAGAAACATAAGTATAGGGTATTAAAGATAAAAAGTGAATATATTCGTAAGTAAAAACGTTAAGTTCAAATTTTTCGATCCCATCAACAAAAATAGAATTAATAACTTTTGCAGCAGTTATAAATAAAATCAGAGAAAATAAACCTTCCGCTCTATATCCTACAATTGCGGCTAAAAGATAGGTGTCGGCATAAACAAGTGTTTTATAAATTCTTTTCTCAAATTCATCTTTTTTCAATAGCCTAAAAAGAACAGCTAATCCTGCGATTAAAATGTATTCATATCCTAATAAAAAAGCAAAAAGAAATCCTACTGTGTTACTAACTAATCTTTCGTCTTTTTTCCAATATATTTTTATATTATCTGAAATGAAAGTGATAAAAAAAACTAATATAACTTCTAATACAGAAAAGTTATTAAGGTTTAAATCTATTCTAAATAATATGAGTATTAGCAAAATCATATAAATAATTATTTTTATTTTTCTATTTTTAATAAAATTCAAAGTTTCACTCCTCTTCACATAATCTAAATATATTATATCATAAAAAACATAAAATAAAACAATTTTATAATGCTTGCTTTTTAATTTTGTTACTAAAATAATTCACTCCCGTAACTCCAGCGATTATAAATAGCATTCCAATCAGATGATATAACTTTATAGACTCATTTCTAAAGATTGCTCCTGCCAAAACAGATACAACAGTTGTAATGTTTGCAAATATAGAAGATTGAACAGCAGTTACCTTGCTTAACATATAATTAATTAAAAAGAATGTTAATGTAGAAGAAAAAATCCCTAAATATATCGCAGAAATAAAAACTGGTTTTATAAATAACTCTGAATAGTTAAAATTTCCTGAAAACAAAAATATAGTATTAAAGACTAAAGCTCCTACGGACATCATAATATATGTTGTTTCTTGAGGAGTATAAGAAAGAGACATTTTTCTTGAAATCATATTATAAGCTGTGGCTGAAATAACTGCAAAAAACATCAGCAATATTCCTTTGAAATTCCCGCTCAATGAATTTACTCCCATAATAAGAATTACACCTATCAAACTACAAAAAATAAATAAAAATTGGAATTTATTAGTTTTTTCTTTTAAAAATATCGGAGAAAAAATTGCCACAAAAACAGGAATACTTGAAATTATAATTCCCGCTTCCGACACATTCAAGTAACTAACTCCAAAATTTTCAAAAATAAAATATAAGACCGGTTGAAAAATGGCTAAAGGTAAAAGCTTAATAAAATTTATTTTTCTAATTTTAAATACTTTAATTAAAATTAGAAAATTTGTAAAAATAAAAGAAATAAAAAATCTATACGCTAAAAACTGAAAAGGGTTTACATAGTCAAGAGCATTTTTTGTAAACAAAAATGACATTCCAAATATAAGTGACATCAACAAACCCGATATTAATACCTTTATAGACATTACCTCACCATCCTTTTTTCTGATAATTTTACCACAATTTCATTAGTTTGTATAGCTAATTAATTTAATAATTTTATATATTCTTCAAAAATTAGATCTTTTTTTCTATTACTTTCAAAACTTAAAAAAAGAAAGAGAACCTAAATAATTTTGTTTTAAAAAAGTTTCATTTTAATAAATAAAACGTGCTATAATAAAAGTTGATTAAATGATTCTATGTAGAAAAAGTGGGTAATAATTATTGAGCAATTGCTCGCTACTTTATTTCATCCATATTTACCATTATTTGCTTTTAATATAGTGTACGCTGCACTATGCACGGCGTTACAGCACTTACAATAACATTGATATTTTTATAGTAGATTCTTGCAAAATTTATTGATTTGTATAAATAATCTAAAAACTTTTTTAATACTCTTCGCTCTGTCATCTCAAACGAAAAAGAAAGGCTCTTTTTTTTTCGAAATGACAAATCTCATAAATTTTTTTTCCTGTTTAAAAGTTGGTTCTATGAAAAAAAGTGTGGGTAAAAATTATTTATTGATAGTTGATTTTTGAAAAAGTTATTGAAGTTTATACATAATCTAAAAACTTTTTTTACGATCTGTCATATCGAACGACGTTTTTTGGAGGAGAGATCTGCGTATTTTGGTTTTTTATTAAATTATTTCAAAACATAAAATCGCAAATTCGCAGATTTCTCCTCAAAAGAAGAACGCTTTTTCGTTCGAAATGACAAATTATATAATTTTCTTTTAATATTTATAAGTTTCAACTTTTTATAATTACCAACAAAATTCTTCATAGAACCTAAAAGTTTCAACTTTTCATAATTGCTCACAAAATTTTACAGAGAACCGATCAAATAGATAATAATAATTGCAGGTGATATAAATGAAAGTATTAGGTTTAATAGTAGAATATAACCCTTTTCATAACGGACATAAATTACATCTTGAAAAAGCAAAAAAACTTGTAAAACCAGACTATACAATAGCTGTTATGAGTGGGAACTTTGTTCAAAGAGGCGAACCGGCAATTCTAAATAAATTTATTAGAACACAAATGGCTTTAAGTCAAGGTATAGATCTTATAATAGAATTACCATTTATATACAGCATACAAGATGCGAGTGGTTTTGCTAATGGAAGTATAGGTATTTTATCAAGATTAGGGATAGTAACAGATCTAGTTTTTGGAAGTGAATCTGCTGATATAGATACTCTTCACATTTTATCCGACATTTTAGTCGAAGAGCCTAAAGAATTTAAAAAAATTTTAAGAACATTATTAAAAACAGGATTATCTTTTCCAAAAGCTCGTTCAATTGCTTTAAAAAATTATGTTTCTGAACATATGAAAAAAAGTATAAATCTTGAAGTAATTGAAAAATCTAATGATATTTTAGGATTAGAATATCTCACATATTTGAAAAAATATAAATCAACAATAAATGCCTCTTTAATAAAAAGGGAAGGTGCTTCATATAACGAAACAAGTTTTACTGGTAATATTTCGAGTGCGACTGCTGTTAGAAAATTATTAAGAACTAATGATTATGATTTAGTAAATCAATCTATTCCAAAAGAATGTTTTGATATATTAAAAGAAAAATTAAATAACGGAGAAACGCCTGTTTTTTATGAGACTATGAATGAAATAATTTTATCCGCTTTAAAACTATCTTCAAAAAATGAAATTAAAAATTATTATGGTGTAAATGAAGGTCTTGAAAAAAGGATAATTGAAAAATCTTTTGAAAAATTTGATATATCTGAATTAATTTCTGAAGTAAAATCAAAACGAACAACTTACTCCAGATTAAAAAGAACTATGTTAAATATATTATTTAAAATAGAAACAAAAAAAATAGAAACGTATAATTTGTACGGGCCACAATATTTTAGAGTTTTAGGATTTAATGAAAAGGGTCAAAAAGTTTTGAAAATGATAAAAGAAAATTCAAAATATCCAATAATTTCTAATATTTCAAAATATGAAAATATTTATAATCGTCTAAAACAAAATTTTCTTGACTCAAATAAAAAATATGAAGCTATTCCTGAAATACTTCTTGAACAATTAGAATATGACTTAAAAGCGGCTAATATTTATGATTTAATTTGTAAAAATAAGATTTTTTCTGAATTTAAAAAGAATGAAAATTTTATATAAACTGGAGGTAAAAAATGAGTAAAATACTTATTTTTGATTTTGGGTCACAATATACGCAACTTTTGGCAAGAAGAATAAGAGAATTAGGTGTTTTTTCTGAAGTTGTTCAAGTAGAAGATAAAGTTAGTTATGAAGAGGTTTCGGGAATTATTTTATCTGGAGGTCCTGATAGCGTATATGCAGAAGATTCATTAAAAATACCTGAAGAAATTTTTGATTTGGATCTTCCAATTTTAGGGATATGTTATGGTATGCATGCACTTGCTAAAAAACTTGGTGGAGATATAAAACGTGAAAAAGTTAGAGAATATGGTAGAACTAGATTATTAAATTTGAAAAAAGATAGACTTTTCAACGATATACCTGAAAAATTTATTGTTTGGATGAGTCATTCTGATTCTGTAGTCGCACTACCTGAAAATGCAGAAATAATAGCAAAAACAGAAAATAACATAATAGCGGGATTTGAAATAAAAGAAAAAAATATATTTGCAATTCAATTTCATCCAGAAGTAATGCATAGTGAATACGGAAATGATATGCTTGAAAATTTTGTAATTCAAATTTGTCATGTTTCTGATACTTGGTCATTAAAAGATTTTGAAGATGAGAAAATTATTGAAATAAAAGAAGTTGTAGGAAATAAAAAAGCAATAATTGGATTATCTGGTGGAGTAGATTCTTCAGTAGCTTCTGTTCTTATGCATAAAGCTATAGGAAATAACTTAAAAGCTGTTTTTGTAGATCATGGGCTGTTAAGACTTAATGAAGCTACCGAAGTAAAAAAAATATTTCATGAAATGTTTGGACTTGATTTAACAGTAGTAGATGCAAAAGAAAGATTTTTAAATAAATTAAAAGGAGTTACCGATCCAGAGCAAAAAAGAAAAATTATTGGTGAAGAGTTTGTTAGAGTTTTTGAAGAAGAAGCGATTAAAGACCCTGATTACGAATTTCTTGTACAAGGAACAATTTATTCAGATGTTATAGAATCAGCGGCTTCTGGTAAAAAAACAGCTAAAATAAAAACTCATCATAATGTTGGCGGATTACCAGAAAAAATGAATCTTAAAATATTAGAACCTTTAAGAGAATTATTCAAAGATGAAGTAAGAAAATTAGGTGAATTATTAAGCATTCCAAAACATATTTTATACAGACATCCTTTCCCAGGACCTGGATTAAGTATAAGAGTTCTTGGAGAAATTACCGAAGAAAAACTTGAAATATTAAAACACGTTGATGATGTTTATATAAGAACTTTAAAAGAAACAGGGTGGTATGAAAAGGTTTGGCAAGCATTCCCCGTTTTAACACCTTTAAGAACAGTCGGAGTAGTTGGAGACGTCAGAAGCTATGATTATGTAGTTGCTTTAAGAGCAGTCGACAGTATTGAAGGGATGACAGCAGACTGGTCAAGAATACCTTTTGAAGTACTTGAATTAGTTTCAAGTCGAATAACAAATGAAGTAGATAATGTAGGAAGAATTGTATATGATATAACTTCAAAACCACCAGCAACTATTGAATGGGAATAATAATTAGTTTAAATCCCGAAAACATAATAAATGTTTTCGGGATTTTTAACGTTAAAATTTTCTTTTTAATTTCTGATTTTTTCTCCTCCCATAGTTCCTAGCAAAGAAATATTGATTGTTGAAGCCTCTATAAGAGCCTTTGGATCTTTTGATTGTTCTTCTGATGTTGAAGGAACACTTCCCTCGAGTTGTCCTCTAATGCTTTTTGTTCTTAAATCGCCATATTTTTTTAGTGTCTCAATCGCTAATTTGTATTCTTGATAAGAATAAAATTTTGTTGGATCATTTTTCACAGATTGTGAAATCAATTCATCTATTTTATTAATACTTTCATTAAATAAGCCGTTTTCAAAATATTCAACAACTATTTTTTGAAGTTTATCATAATATGTTTCAACAAATTTCTCATTTTTTAGCAATGTGCTTATAAGAGGTCGATCTTCTAAACTAATCCCTCCTGCAACCGGAGTATCAATTGGAAAATTAACAGCACTTGTTGCATTTCCGCTTTGAAATCCTGCAAAAGAGAGATTCAAATCCCAAGGTAATATTGATACTTTACCATTTTTTTCATATAAATAATAATTATGTTTAAAATTTCCAACATAACTATCAAGATTTACCAGATATGTATTTGCTGCAAAATAACTAAGAACTTGTTCGACATTTATATATTTTTTAATATTTTCTTCGCTTTCATTATTTGAAAGTGCTTTTAAAACTTCAATTATTTTTTTCTTATCTTTATCACTAACTTTAGTCACTGCTTGATCAAAAATTTGAGGATAACTTTCTATATTATCATCTAAATAGATTAAATCAGCACCTCCATTTATACTTTCTTTGTTAAAATGGTTTGTGGGAAATTGGTTATTGAGATTCGATTCAAAACTTTTAGTGGCGGGATTTTCTTTTTGGAAGTTCATTCTATCTTTTATATTATTATGCCTTTCAATATTTTCAGGATCTGTGGGCATTTTTTCAGTGTTCATTTGGTTATTATCTGGTGGCATCATTTCTCCGAAATGAAAATTCATTCTATTTTCAAATTGGTTTCCTTTATTCTCTTCAATATTTTCAGGATCTGTGGGCATTTTTTCAATATTCATTTGGTTATTATCAGGTGGCATCATTTCTTCAAACTGAAAATTTATTCTATTTTCAAATTGGTTTCCTTTATTTTCTTCAATATTACTAGTTTCTGGTTTGTATAAATTTCCATAATCTAATCCAAAATTTCTTTGAAGGTATTCTTCTTCAATTGATTCAACTGTAAGATACAAACCCCAATATTCTCCATTAATAAATATCTCAGAAAATGCATATAAAGGTGTATTAACTTCTAAATAAGAGAATAACTCGTATGAAAGATATTCTTTCATATATGTTGCATCACCTATCATATTATTTATGACAAATTTTCCAAGTCCAAAGTAACTTTGATCTTTAACATATTTATCCATCTTTATTTTAAAACTATATCTATCAGAATCACTTTTTGCAATCGTATTCAAACTTGAATTTCCTTTTGGGCGTATCCCAACTGCTTGAAAAGTATCTCCATTTATTGTTATATCACAAAGAATATATTCTTCTGAAGTCGCATTCTTTAGCATTTCTTGCCATTTATCTGGATCTACTATTATATTAATAGTAGAAATTTTTTCTTTATCAAAAAGTGTTTTTTTAGCGTATTCCGGCTTATTTTCGGATGATTTAATTCCTATTAGATCTGGTTTTAAACTGAAAACAAAAGTAAAAATTAATGCAAAGATAACTAATAAAATAATTATTTTATTAATATGCTTATTATCTATCATGATGAATATTCTCCATTATAGCTAACAAGTATTGCATTACTGACTCCATTTATTAATAAAATTTGATTAACAAATTCTGTTGTCGTTTGATTTAATCTTATTTCAAAAGTTATTTCTATACCTTCTTTAGAAACCGTTTTGGATTTAAGAATTTGCTTTTTTACATTTTTGCAAATAATATTCAAAACGTTTTTCTCTGATTCTTCATTATTACAGTTAATAATTATCAAATAAGGAGTATTTATTGATTTTTTGTTTGCAAAAACCATTAAAACAATCCCAATTAAAACTGTTCCAAATACAGCTAAAGGAATCATTCCGGCTCCAACAACAATTCCAATGGAAATAGCCCAAAATAAATATGATATATCCATAGGATCTTTTACGGCTGTTCTAAAACGTACAATTGATAAAGCTCCTACCATACCAAGGGATAATATAACATTTGAACTTATAGCCAAAATAATCATAGCTGTAATCATCGCCATAGAAATAAGTGAAATCCCAAAGTTTGATGAATAAATAACGCCACTGAAAGTTTTTTTGTATACAAAAAATATAAAAAGACCTAATATAAAAGCTAATAACAGTGCTATAATTGTATCTAACACAGAAAAACTAGCTACTCTTTCTAAAAAACTAGATTTAAAGATATCGTTAAATGTCATGTTTTTTTCTCCTTTGATTTTTTAATTAAATATTCTACTTACCATATATTTTGAAAATGCTGTTTTAAAAGTACTATTTACTTGAATTAATCCCTTAATAACTTCTGGAAGGTATTCATCATATTTCACTTCAAAAATTATAATGTTTTCTTTATTAATACGCACAACAGGTACGTTATGACAAAATAATTTTTTTGAATTAATACCAGTTTGAATATTACTATCAATAGTAATTCTCACATTACCATATTTATATACAAAGGCTTCTCTTACATAATCAACAATTGTTTTTGGTCTTAATTGTTGATATTTCATTTTTGCATAAAATTCTATTAATAAATTATTTTGTGTATTTTTCATCCAAGAAATATCTCCTAAAAGAATTTTTTCGCTTTCTTCTTTCGATATTTGAGTTGAAACTTTATTTACAAATCCATTTACTTTACTTTTTTTTTCTAACTTAATAAATTTTGAATCTTCATTATAATATCTGATTCTAAATTTTTCTCTATTATTTATTCCAGAGATTTTTTCCATTAAAACTTTATCATCAAGCGTATCAAAATAAAGACTCCTAACCTTGTATTTCCCATCTGATTTTGCATTTTTATCTAAATCTGCTATTAATGAAAGTCTTTTTTTTATCGCCATAGCATCAGACAAATTAATATAATGCTTAATTTCATGTCTAAATTTTTTTACTTTTAAACACTGCATAATTTTCCCCCTTTAAATTTAAAATAATCATATTAATAAATGAATAATAAATCTTTGGAATTAAACGAAGCTTAACTGCAAAATTTTTTGGTTCTATGAAAAATAATAGTGCGACTTATAATACTTTATAGTCAGTTGGTCAGGAAAATAATATTAAAAACAAATTTATGATTTTCCACAAATTCTCTATAAAAATATTTACGTTGTCAAAAATGCTGTAATGCCGCGCAAAGTTCAGTGCGGCTTTTAAACTACATTTAAAACTTCTACACTTCATCAAGAAGCGATTTAATTCTAAGTCTTTTTTATTATTTGTTTTAACTTTCATTTAATGCTTAACAATTATAATATTTAGATAAAAAATTATTTATTAGTTTTAAACTTTATTTTGATTTGGGAAGTGATAATTATTGAGAATTTTAATTGTAGAAGATGAAAAAAGACTAGCTCAAACAATTGCAGATTTATTAACAATTAACAACTATATTGTAGATATTTCTTATGATGGAGAAGATGGATTAAATAATGCTATGAGCGATATATACGATGCCATTATTCTTGATGTTATGTTACCAAAAATTAATGGTTATGATCTTCTAAAATTACTAAGAAATAATGGCAAGAATACTCCTATATTGATGTTAACTGCAAAATCAGAACTAGAAGATCGTATTAAAGGTTTAAATTTAGGTTCTGATTATTATCTTACAAAACCTTTTGAAACCGAAGAACTAATTGCTTGTTTGAGAGTTATATTGCGACGAAAAGGACCTATTCAACCACAAGAATTATCTTTCGGAGATATCTTATTAAATGTATCTTCTGCAGAACTTTTTTGTGACTCTCGTTCTGTAAGGCTTAGAGCAAAAGAACTGGAACTATTAAGGCTTTTAATTGAAAACAATTCTAGACTCACTTCAAAAGAGACTTTACAATTAAAAGTTTGGGGTTACGATAGTGAAGCAGAGGGAAATGTTGTTGAAGTTTATATGTCATTTTTAAGAAAAAAACTCCTTCATTTAAAATCTAAAGTTAAAATTAATGCGGTAAGGTTTATAGGATATCGTTTGGAGGTAGAAAATGATTAAAAAATTGAGATTAAAATTAATAATTATGATGATGAGCGTTGTTTCAATAATCTTACTAGTAATCTTTTTTACTATATTTATTTCTACTCATAAAAATATTGAAAGAAATGGTAGAATTGTTCTAGAGGATGCTTTTAAAAATAAAAATATGTTTAACACTCCTGTAATTCCACACCAACCATACGATAAACCTTATCCAAATTCTAGAATACCAATTATATTAGCAGAAACTATCAAAGAAGGTACTAGTCGTATTATATTAAATCAAATTCATTATATAAGTGATTCAGAAATTAATAAAGCAATTAACTTAGCAATTAATAATAAAAACGTATCTGGGAAAATAAAGGAGTATGAATTAAGATTCTTAAAACATCATAATGAAAATTTCATTCTTATATCTTTTGCCGATACTTCTGTTGAAACAAGAATTATTCGTAACTTGTTAAGAAACTCTTTTTTTATAGGAGCAGGATCGCTCGTAGCATTTTTCATGTTAAGTTTATTTCTTTCTAAATGGGCAATTAAACCAGTTGAAGAGGCTTGGGAAAACCAAAAACAGTTTATTGCAGATGCTTCACATGAATTAAAAACACCGTTAACTGTTGTAATTTCAAATACAGATATGTTGATTTCAAATATACCTTATCTTGATAAAAAAAATATTCAAAGATTCGACAATATAAAATTTGAAAGTATTCGAATGAAAAAACTAATTGAAAATATGCTTTTGTTAGCCAGATCTGATTTTTTAAAACAGTCAAATAATTTTACAAATATTTGTATAAGTGATATAACATTAAATAGTATACTTTTATTTGAATCATCCTTTTATGACGATGAAAAATATCTTGATTATCAAATTAAAGAAAATATTATGATGAATGGAGATCCTGAAAAATTACGTCAATTAATAGATATACTACTTGATAATGCAAACAAATATACGAAAAAAAATCAACATATTCAGATAAAGTTAAGTCTTTTATCAAAAAAGTCAATTCTTCTTTCTGTATCAAACGAAGGAGTTCCAATTTTAGAAAATGAGCTTAAAAATATTTTTAGAAGATTTTATAGAGTTGATAAATCGCGAGAAAATCATGGCGGATTTGGTTTGGGTTTATCAATTGCTCATAATATTGTTATGGCACACAAAGGGAAAATATGGGCAGAAAGTTCTCAAACTGGCAATATTTTTTATGTATTATTTTCTCATTCTGTTATCAAATAATTAATTAGAAGATAAAAATAAAAAAGCAACTTTTTTTTAATATTTATCATATTGACAAATTCACTATTATGTTATATAATAGCTTTTGTTAATATGATTGCCGGGGTGGTGGAACTGGTAGACACGTATGGTTGAGGGCCATATGAGAATTGCTCTCGTGCGGGTTCAAGTCCCGCCCCCGGCACCAAAAAAAGAATTGGATTATTCCGATTCTTTTTTTTTGTTTAATTTTAATAATTTTATTGTATAATTGTAGTGGGGAGGTGGGAAAAATGATAGAATATAAAAAATTATCCCAAGATTCTGTTGTTACCCTTCTAAATCTTGTAAATGAAATTTTTTTAGATTACGTAGTGCCTGTAAATTGGACCATTCAAGAATTTGAGCTTGATGTCAGAGAAAACTCTATTTCAGAAAATGAAAGTTTTTTAGTTTATCAAAATGGTTCTCCAGTAGGTTTTTGTTTAGTTTCTTTGAGAGAAAAGAAAGCAAGAATTGATTCTTTTGGTGTTATTAAAGAATTAAGGGGCACAGGATTAGCTTCCGAAATACTTTTTAGATGTTTAGAATCTTTAAAATGGAAAGGGATAGAAAAAATTGTTTTAGAAGTTGCAGAAGGTGAAAAAAGAGCAATAAGATTTTATGAAAAACATGGTTTCAAACTTAAAAGAAAACTTGAATCTTTGAAAGTCACGTGGCCTAACCCAGAAGAAAATCGACTTAAATTTGTTCAAGAAGATTGTCGTTGGGTTCATGATATCGCTTTTACCGCAAAAATGAACTTAAAAAGAAATCTTAATTGGCAAAGAGAACCTTCCACTCTCCTTTTAAGTGAAGATAGATATACGATTGAGAGAATTCTTTCAGGAGGTTTTACGGTTGGTTATGCTGTTTGGGGATCAAATGAGCATAATGGATTTATTTTGGATGCCGCGCCGATCGCAGATAATACTAAATTTAAGGAAATATTAACAGAAGTTACTGAAAGAATAGCACTTTCAAAAAGTAATGTAATCATAGTAGGTGTTCCTGAAGACGACCCTCTAAATAAAGCCGCAAAAAGTATTGGGTACGAAGAATTTTTAAGTCAATGGGAAATGGAACGCAGAATTCGTGTATAAAATCTCAACTTTTTATTAACAAAAATTAAAAAAAATAATGTTAAAATACCTTGTGAAAGGAGTGAAAATAAAATGCCTATATACAGATTTGAATGCGACAACTGCGGTCACGAATTTACAAAACTACTCCCTATTTCACAAGCCGTAGATACATTTGAGTGCGAAAATTGCAAGAAAAAAGCCAAAAGAGTTCTTAGAAACGTTGGTATTTCTTTTAAAGGATCGGGGTATTATATAAACGATTCAAAAAATACTTCTTCAAAAAAAGAATCAAAATCAAAAGAGCCCGCTACAACTTAATCATTTGTTAATAATGTTTTTCTTGACAAAAGACAGATTGTGTTGTATAATGGTTAAGTGTTTTCGGGGCTATTAGCTCAGCTGGTAGAGCGGCTGACTCTTAATCAGTAGGTCGCAGGTTCGAATCCTGCATGGCCCACCAAAATTTAATATTTGAAAGTGAAAGCCACCCGGTTTTCCACCTCGGACAAATAGTCGACAGGGGTTTAAAATAATAATACTATATTAATTTTTTTATAAAAAAGGGTGGATTATATTCCACCCTTTTTACTTTAAAAAAAAGGAGGATGATGTCTTATAAGTGATAAAAACAAAGTAATTAAGAATGAAATGATCAAAGTTCCAAGAATTTTACTAATTGATGATGCGGGAGAAAAATTAGGAGTTATTCCTACAAAGGAAGCTTTACAAAAAGCTAAAGAATCTGGGCTTGACTTATTATTAGTTGCCCCTAATGGAAGACCGCCTGTTGCTAAATTGGTAGATTATGGAAAAATGGTGTACGAGAAAGAGAAAAAAGAAAAAGATGCGAAGAAAAAGCAAAAAAAACAATCGTTGAAAGAAATGAAATTCAGACTTAGAATAGATGAACACGATTTTGAAACAAAAGTTCGTAAAATTAGAGATTTTCTTATTGATGGCCAAAAAGTTAGAGCTGTGATAATGTTTTTAGGTAGAGATATTATGTTTAAAGACAAAGGAAAAGAATTATTATTAAAAGTCATAGAAGATACTTCTGACATTGCTAAAGTTGGAAGAGCTATAAAAATGGCTGGAAGAGATATGGATGTTTTTCTTGATCCTATTACTAAAATTGAAGAAGAATAATATAATTTCATTAAGGAGGAGTAAAACAATATGCCAAAGTTAAAAACTAAACCGAAAAGAAGTTCAAAAAAAAGATTTAAAGTTACTGGAACAGGTAAAATAATGAGAAGAAAATCTGGAACAGGGCATAATACAGGGAAAAAATCAAATTCGCACATGAGAAGATTAATGAGTGAAGTTGAAGTTAATTCTGCTACTTCACATAAAATTGAAAGAACACTCGGATTAAGATAATAAAACAATAAATTTACATTGAAAAGGAGATAAAAGAAATGAGAATAAAAAGAGCTGTTTCTGCGAAAAAGAAAAAGAAAAAATTTCTTAAACATGCTAAAGGTTATAGAGGAGCATTAAAAAGAAGATTAGTACTTGCTAAACAACAATTTTTTAGATCGGGTGCTTACGCATTTGCTGGAAGAAAAAAGAAAAAAGGTGATTTCAGAAGATTGTGGATCACAAGAATTAATGCGGCAGCAAGAGCTGAAGGGTTAAGATATGGTGATTTAATACATGGATTAAAACTTGCAAATGTAAACGTAAATAGAAAAATGTTATCTGAAATGGCTATTTATGATATAGCTTCATTTAAAGAATATATTGAAATTGCAAAAAATGCTTTAAAAGTTAATTAATAAAAAAGAGAAGTCGAATGACTTCTCTTTTTTTACAACATACCGCATTCAAGATAAATAGGATAATTTTTATCAAGTGTTTCTTTAATATTTTCTTTTTTCTCCCAATTAACAAGATAAATTCTACTTTTATAATTAATTTTTGGTATTTTTTCAAATGATTTATTTAAAAAATTTTGATCAGATAACCCCGTTATAAAAAAGGAATATTCAGAATATTTTTTAGAAATTTCTTTAATAAATAATTGAAATAAATCCGGATCATTATTTTCAACACAAAAATATGAAATTGTATAGTAATTTAATATGTTATCAATTTTTGGCAATGAAGGATATCCAAATAATGGAAATAAAAATGAAAAAAATTGTACATATTTAAAAATTTTAGAATAATTTTTTATTATATGTTGTTTATAATTTTTTTGATCCCACACTGCTCCACAACACAATATTTTTTTTTCTTTATCTTTTAAAAAATAAAAATTATTTATCCCTATTTTTTTTATTATTTCTACATCTATTAAGGGAAAGAAATTCAACTTTTTCCCATTTTTATGATAAAAAATTAATATGTCATTTATATCTTTATCCGTACAATTGATTAAATCATATTCATTTTGTTTTACTTTTTGCTTAGTTTTAACTGAATAAACTATATAATCACAAACATATTCATACTTTGGCATATATTTTCTTTCTTTTTCTAACAATTTTCTTGCGGCATAATTTTCTTCAAGTATTGTAGTATAAAAATATTTTATATTCCTATTTTCAAGTATTTCTTTTAAATAATCATAAGAATGATGTAAAAAATTTATTTTTTTTAAATATTCTTTTGAACTTCTCAATCCAAATAAATATCCTACTTCTTGTTTTTCGCCGTTAACAAAACATTCATTAATAGAACATGCTCCAAATCCCACAATTGCATTATGATTTTTTATATCTTTACAAGTGATAAATAAAACTTCTTTTCCCTCTGCCATAAAAGAACTATAAGCATCAGGTCGTCTAGTATACAATATAGAAATTTTACCAGTAAAATCATTCTCTTCAAGAATTTTCAAAATTTGTTCATTATCTTCTTTTATTGCAAAATCAAAAACATATCTATCATTTAGGATTTTCATCCAAACCACTTCCTAAAGGTAATCTTAATTTGCCATCTACTTCTTTTTTTAAATTAATATTTTGTGTCAAAAATATAAGCCATAGCATTAAATCTGATTTTCTAAAAAGTAATTTTGAAAATCTTTTAAATATTGATGAATAAGTAAAAAATTTTCTTCTCGCATCAGCACATTTTTCAGATAATTCTTCTGCCGTCATATTTTTCGGTTTATATGGAATATCGCCGTAAGAATAATTTTCATCAAGCCACCATTTATCTTTTAAAAGTCTATTTTCTTTTACGAACCTTTCGTGTAATTCTGTTCCAGGAAAAGGAAGTAAGTGATTGAAAGCAGCAAAGAAAAAATTGTGTTTAAAAGCAAACCTTAGTGTTTCTTCAAAAGTTTCATCATCATCATAATCAAATCCAAAAACAAATGTTGCATATATATTTATTCCATAACTATGGATTTTTTCGGTTAATGTATCTCTTTCTCCAAGAGATAATGACCAATCTTTTTTCATTTGTTCTAAGTTTTTTCTGTTTACTGATTCGTATCCTATTAAAATAACATCACATCCACTTTTTTTCATTAAAGATAAAAGCTCATCATTTTTTGCCATTGTGAGAGAACCTTGTGCAGACCATCTTATGTTTAAAGGTTCTATAGCTTTTAAAAGTTCTATAGTATAATTTTGATCAGCAACAATGTTATCATCAACAAAAAAGAAATATTTTTTACCTGAAGACTTTATATCTTCTACTATATCTTCAATATTTCTTTTATGGTATTTTCCAGAATAACATGCGGTAATTGCACAAAATTCGCAATGAAATATACACCCTCTACCAGTTTCAACAAGGCCTATCGGAGAATACTTTTTTTCTTTAAATATACTTCTATCGGGAATACCTCTCTCAAATCCAAAATTACCATAATATTTCTTTTTAAGAGAATTATTTTTCAGATCATTTATAACTTCAGTCCATATTTTTTCAGCATTTCCTATCAAAATAGAATCTGCATGTTCTACAACTTCATCAGACATTAAAGTAACGTGATATCCACCCATCATAACTTTTACATTTTTATTCCTAAATTTTTCTGCTATTATATAAGCTCTTCTAGAAGTATACATTTCAACAGATATCATAACAAGATCAGTATTAGTATCGTAATTAATCAATTCAAGTCTATCATCAAAAAATTCTGTTTCTATATCTTTAGGTGTGATACTTTTTAAAGTGCTTATCACTAAAGGTTCCATTTTTTTCCATGTTTTAATATATTTTTCATCTTTTTTCTTTCCTATTGCGGGTAAAATAAAAGTTATTTTCACAAAATCATCCCCTCATTATTAGTTTTTGCCAAAAATCATCCCTTGTTTTTTAAATACTTCTTTTCTAATTAAGGGATTATATTGAAGATAAATTAAAAATCTTATTGGATTTCTCATATGTGTTTTTAAATCTAAAGATCTCTTGAAAATTGAAAAAATAGAATTAAATTTTTTTCTCGCTTTAAAGGCAGCTTCAGAAAGTTGTTCGGGAGTAATGTTTTTAGGTGAAAATGCGGCATTATTAAATCTATAATCATCATGAAGCCACCACTTACCGTCATACAACAATCTGTTTTCATTTAAAAGTTTATTAAAAAATTGAGTGTTAGGATAAGGAAGAAGTACATTAAAAGCAGCAAAAGCAAATTTATTTTCTATAGAAAATTCTTCAATTTTTTCAATAGATTCAATAGTATCAAATTCATGTCCTAAAGTAAAAGCAGCCCAAGTTTGCTGGCCGTAATCTCTCAATATTTGAATTTGTTCGTAATAAGGTTTTTTGTTTTCTTTTATATTATGTAATTTCCCCATAGATTTCAAATTATTAATTTCTAAAGATTCAAAACCAATAACATTGCCAAGACAACCGCTTTTTGACATTAATTTCATTAATTCTCTATCTTCAGTCATATCAATACTCGCCTGACTAACCCATTTTATTTTTAAAGGGATTAAAGCTTTAAAAAGTTCTTTAGATTTTTCTCTATTTGAAATAATGTTATCATCAACAAAAAAAATCAATTTTAAATTTTGATCTTGAATTTCTTTAACAACATTTTCAACATTTCTGCAATAGTTTGTCCTATTAAAATAAACGCTAGAAGCACAATAAGAACAATTATACCTACAACCTCGACTGAATTGCATTAATGAAATAGGTAAATATCCCTTTTTATTAAAAATTTCTCTTCTAGGAAATATATTTTTTTGAGGTTCGCCAAATTTTCCTAAATATCTTTTTTTTAATTGGTTATTTTTAAAATCTTCAATTATTTCAAACCAAATATTTTCTGCATCTCCTATCAAAATAGAATCAGCATGTTCTTGAACTTCTTCAGGGATTAAAGTAGCATGCATCCCGCCCATTATTACTGGAATATTTCTTTTTTTAAATTCAGCACTTATTTCATAAGAACGTTTTGCTGTAAATGTTTCTACAGTTATTGCAACCAAATCAGTTTTTTCATCATATGGAATTTCTTCCATTCTGTCATCATACATAACAACCTCTATATCTTCTGGAGTTAAAGCAGCTAAAATACCCAATTGTAAAGGTTGCATTCTTCCTTCATCTACATAAGAACCATTTAAAATTCTTCCAATATTAGGTTTTATTAGAGTTATTTTCAATATTTTCTCCCCCCAGTTTTTTCCCTTGTTTATTAAAAATCTCTCTTCTGGAAATTAAGTTAGCGCCAAAATAAACAAAAAAATTGTGAATATTTTTTGCATTACTTCTGAAATCCCATATTCTTTTGAAAATACTTGAATAAGAATTAAACCTCGTTCTAAGATCAAAACACCCTTCTTCAAGTTGTTTGGGAGTCATACCTTTTGGCAAAAATACTGTTTCGCCATATTTAAAATTGTCGTCAAGCCACCATTTGTCATATATTAATCTTTTTTCTAAATTTAATCTATTATATATTTGAGTGCCTGGCATAGGTATTAAAGGATTAAAATTCGCAAGAAAAAATTTATTTTCAATTGCAAAATTTAAAGTTTCTTCAAATGATTCTACGGTATCTCCATCATATCCAAAAACAAAAGTTCCATATATCATAATACCTCTTTCTTTTATTTTTTTTATTTTACTGTTATAATCAAAATTTTTTATATTTGTATCTTTATTCATTTGCTTTAAATTGATTTGATTTAGACTTTCAAAACCTATTAAAATTGATATGCAACCACTTTTAGCCATTAAATCGAGCAAACCTTCATCATTTGAAATATCTATACTTATTTGACATCCCCATTTTATTTTTAAAGGAATCAGCTCTTTTAAAAATTCTTTCAACTTTATTTTATTTGTAAAAATATTATCATCAGTTATAAAAAAATATTTTGAATTTTTTCTTTTTATTTCTTCAACGACATTTTTTATACATCGAAATTTTATTTTTTTATTATAAAAAGAACTAATAGAACAAAATTCACAGTTAAATTTACAGCCTCTTGAAAATTGAACAGGAATAACAGAAGCGTATTTTTTTCCTTCAAAAATACTTTCGTCAAAAAAAACATTTTCAACTTCAAAATTTTCACTAGATTTATAAATTTTTTTTAATTCATTATTTTCCAAATCAACTATAACTTTTTGCCATAAAGGTTCTGCTTCGCCGATAACAACACTATCGCAAAATTCTAAAGATTCTTCAGGCATAAAAGTTGGATGATATCCTCCCATAATAACTTTTTTTCCTCTTTTTTTAAATTCTGTAGCTATTTCATAAGCTCTTTTTACAGTGAAAGTTTCTGCGGTAATTGCAATAACTTCTGAATTTGTTTCAAAATTAATTTTTTCAATTCTATCATCAAAAAGTTCTGTCTCAATATATTTAGGAGTCAATCCTTTCAAAACCGCAAAAGCTAAAGGTTGCATTGCATCTTTTGAAAATTCGTCGTTCATGTTTGGTCTTATAAAAGTTATTTTCATAATATAAAACTCCTTTTTATAAAGGAATATCAGAATTATCCGTCATCCTTTTTCTATCAAAATATCTGAGTTTTTTCGCATAATTTTTATACCCTGCATTCGTTAAAATAGCTATTGGAAGCATAATATCAAACCTTAAAATTCTTTTAGCTATAGATAAATTTTTATAAGTTTCTTCCCAAGCCCAAATGTTTCCTTCATCAAGCTCATTAGGAGACATATTTTTAGGTTTAAAAACACAGTGCTGAACATCGTACATTGACCAATCTCTTTCAAAAATTCTTTTTTCAGATTCAAGAGTCTCATAAAGTTTTGTTCCGGGAAATGGCGTCATTATTGAATATCTTGGTAAATCAATTTTTAATTCAAGAACTTTATCTACAGTTCTTTTAAAAACATCTTTATTATCTGAATCTGTACCAAAACAAAAAGTTCCATTTATAGAAATACCATTACTATGCATTTTTTTCATCAAATAAGAATAATCTAATTTTTTATTGTGATTTTTATTCATATCGTTTAAAGAAGATTCAGTAACAGCTTCAAAACCTATTAATAAACCTTTGCAACCACTTTTTACCATAAGTTTAAATAATTCTTCGTCAGTTATAACATCAGCGGTAGAAAGTCCAAACCACCATTTTTTTAAAGGAATCATTTCTTTAAACAAATTTTTTGCATACTCTTTATCTGCAACTAAATTTACATCAATAAATATAACATTTTTCCCTTTCATTTTTTCAAGTTCTGCAATGACATCTTTTATTTCACGCTTATAATGTACGCCTTTGTTAACAGCATAAACAGCACAAAAAAAGCAATCATTCACACAACCTTTTGTAGCTTCTATTGAATTCCCTGTTATAAATTTTTTCATATCCATCAAATCTCTTTTTGGGATTGGATATTTTTTTTCATAAGGTTTATGACCGTTATAAATTTTTTTTAAATTATTATTTTTTAAATCATCAAGAATTTCATCCCATAAAAATTCTCCCTGACCAACAACAACACTATCACAATATTGAGCAACTTCGTTCGGCATAAGTGTAGGATGTGTTCCGCCCATTATTACAGGTATTCCTTTTTTTCTAAAATATTCAGAATATCTATAACTTCTTGGAGCAGTTCCAGTTATTGTAGTTATTCCAATAATATCTGCATCTATATCTAAAGGAATTTCTTCTATTGTTTCATCATATATTTTTATTTCTGGCAAATACTTTTCATCAATACCTGCAGCAAGAGTTGTTAGAGTTAATGGAGCATAATGAAGGGATTTCCCAAAATTTCCAGAATGTCTATGCATAGCTCCTGCAGGAGATAAAAATACTATTTTCAAATTCCTCACCCCTTTTATATAAAATTCCCAGGAAAAATATCTTTCCAGCCAATTTTATTGTGCAAAATACTTGGCTTAATATCCCCAATTTTTTGACCTTCATTCACACATCTTTCTTGATAAATTTTTTTGCCATCTCCTTTCACATGAAATATTTTTAATTTATCAATCTGATTTAATTTCCGGCAGTAATCATAATGAAAGTTTTCTCTAAATTTAAAATCCAAAACATCTGCAATTACGCCAAAATTTTTTATTTCATTACTTTGAAGATAAAGAACATAAAAAAATTTTTCTTTATCTCTTTCAGGACAAACCATATAAAATGAAGGAACGATATTTTCCTTTTCAAATAATTCATTCAATTTTTGATTAACAAAACCTTCATTCAATTTTTCGCCAAAGTAATCAGAATTTTTTGCTTCTTTTCCTAAAAAAGTTATGAGCGGACATTGATTATAAAAACCATCTATAATTACTAAATCTTGAAGATTATATCGATACAATCCACCACTTGTAGTTATTACAACAGAATATATTTTCCCTTTTTCTAATTCATTTATATTTTTAATTTCTTTAGTTTTTTCTTCTATAAACTCATAAAAATGAGAATTTACAGAAATATTCTTGCCTCCAGATTCGTATAAAGGAAAAGATACAATACCTTCAGTTGCCAGAAGACCTTTTCCTTGAATTACACTTTTTTTAAAAAGTACTTTAATTTCATCAATATAAAAAGATGAGTTTCCATCAGTCCAACAACTAATTAAAGTTAATTCAGGCCATAACTTTTCAATATAATTATTAGCGAAATTATCGAAAATATCTTTTAAATCAAAAAAACGTTTGTTATTTTTTTTGTTATTTTTTATTAGTTTTTCTAATATTTTATTATTTTCAACACCTTTTACAGGCAATGTTATTTTTCCGCTGCCGATATCATTTATAATTTGAAATTTCCATTTATCGATATGTGACAATAAAATACTTAAAAATGTTGGGTTCCATACTGAAATTAATCCTAAATCTTTATTTCGCATCATGAAAAGTAAAGTTAAATACCTAAAATTATCTATGTTTTTGATAAATTTAATTTCTGCAGGAACTGGAAAAATATTTTTAAATAAAAGATTTTCAATAAAACCAAAATATCCACCATCATCTTCAAAACCTATACTTATTCCTCCCTTTGTATATTTTTTTTCATTAGTTATTGGAGAAATAGACCAATAAGATTTTAATTTCATCAGTTTATTATTACTATTATAAATATCATAAATCCAAGCAGCCACGCCATTCATAAATTGTTTTTTTAGAGATTTTGTATAAGGGATAAATTTTGAAGATGAAGTAGTTCCACTTGATAATTCAAGCATTAATATTTTTTCTTTTGTAAGGATATTTTTTTCACCATTTGAAATATTTTCTATATATTCTTTGTAATCATCATATGTTGAAATAGGAACTTTTTCTTTATAATCATCTATATTTTTTATATTTTTAAAATTATATTTCAAACCAAATTTAGTATTTTTGTTATCAGATATTATTTTCAAAAGTAAATTTTTTTGTGTTTGCGAAACATTTTTAGTTGATTTTAAATGTTTTAAATAAGAAGGTTTACTAAGTTTCATCCAAATCATATTTGAAAATTTTGTTAAACCCATAAGTTATCTCAACATCCTTTCAAAAACATCTTTAAAATTTGAAAAAGAAAATTGAGCGAGACAAACAAGTTCATCACCATTAACATATCCAGGATTTTTCTCTACAAAAAATTTTACAACGGGATTTTTGAGTTTTCTTTCCGTTACAGGTGCAACATCATCTTTTAAATAATCATTGCTTCCATCATTATATATAATTCCAGTCGTTTTATCATAATTCTTTCCGTACTTTAAAAAAGCATAATTATCCATAATACTTTTCTCAAAAGCTGGAGTATTATATTCATAATTTGGATAATACTTTTTAAAATACATAGGCAGAAAACCGTAAGTTCTATATCCTTTACATATTAAAAACCAATATAAACTTTCTTGAGGATTAGCTTTCAAATATTTAAATATAAAATTTACCCACATTTTTTGTAATTGAATTTCAAATCCAACATCTTTATCTACAATAGTATCTCCTGAAAATACACCCTTTATTTTTTTATTTTCAATATTAAAATCCATAAATTTTATTGTAGTAAAACCTTTTATATTTTCTTTTTCATCTATTAAAATAAATATTTTGTCTTTTTCTGAAAGATCTTTTAAAAATTTTTCAAAAATCATATTTTCATAATGATTTTCCATAATTTTAAACATCTGAGACTTCTCAAAATCAGAAAGATTTAAATAATCTATTTCAAAACCATTCAATTTCATTTGTATCCCCCCCGCACAAAAAATATTTACTTTAATTATACCATATTTAAATTAATATTTTTCTTAAATTAACATTGGGAACATTGAAGAATAAATATCATTTTTTTTATTATTTTTATAATTAACTTAAAAATCACTAAAAGATTATTTTTTAAATAAATCAGATAAATTGTATAAACTTATAATTGCTTTTTTGCAACAATTACATTTTTATCATTATAAATAAAAGTAATATTGTTTTATATTTAAATTGAAAAAATTATTTATTTAAGGTAAAATAGTATAAAACATTATAAATCTTGAAAATTTTTTACTATTAGAGGTGATAAAATTGAGTAAGATAAAAAATATCTTATTTTTTCTTATGTTAATATTTATATTTACAGGATATAGTGGTTCTAAAAATTCAAATAAATTAAAAATAAAAAATACCATTTCAAGCGATCAAAATAATATCTGCGATATAACAAATACATTTGAAGATATTAATTTATTGAATTATATAAGAGAAATTGTTGAAAAATCAGAAGAACCTATTTTGAAATCGGATGTTATTTTTATTGAAAGGTTAGATATTAGTGGGAAAAATATCAAGTCTATCGAAGGCTTGCAACATTTTGAAAATTTGCAAATGTTGGATTTTAGAAATAATCAAGTGAGTGATATTTCTGTTTTAAAAAATTTAACTGATTTAAAATGGCTTTTTTTTACTAATAATCAAGTAACTGATATTTCATCTTTATCAGAATTAAAAGAATTGCAAACTTTAGAAATTTCTGTTAATGGAATAAGCGATATTTCTGTTTTAAAAAATTTAACTGAATTAAAAATTTTATATTTTCCTTTTAATCAAGTGAGTGATATTTCATCTTTATCAGAGTTAATAAATTTAGAAATATTATATTTTTCGTCTAATAAAATAACCGATATAAACCCTTTAAAAAAATTATTGAAATTAAGAGAATTATCTTTTTGGAATAACTTGGTTAATGACATATCTGTTTTAGAATATCTAATTAATTTAAATACTATTTATTTTCCGTATAATTATATATTTGATATAACTCCTTTAATAAATAATTCTGGATTTGAAAATAATACTAATATTGATATGAGGAATAATTATTTAAATCTTTCTGAAAATTCTCGAAATATGAACGATATTCAAACATTAATTGATCGTGGATTTAATATTGTTTATACTCCACAAAGAGACATACCGCAAGATTTAAAAATTGATTATGACATAACAAATGCTTTTGAAGATGAAAACTTATTAAAAGCTATCAGAAAATTAATTGGAAAACCTTTTGGAACTATTATGATTTCAGATATTTATTATTTAGAAAATCTTGATTTGAGCGAAAAAAATATAAAGTCTATTCAAGGATTACAATATTTTGAAAACTTAGAAATATTAGAGATTTATAATAATCAAATAACTGATATTACGCCTTTAAAAAATTTAATTAATTTAAAAAGAATAGAAATTTATAACAATCAGATAAGCGATATTTCTCCCTTAAAAGATCTAAAAAAATTAATAGGATTATCTATCGCAGGTAACAAAGTAACAAACATCAAAGATTTAGAAAATTTAACTAATATGCTTTGGCTAAATATATGTTTTAATCAAATAACAGATATTTCTGCTTTAGAAGGAATGATCAATCTAAGAAGTTTAGCAATAAATAATAATAGAATAAACGATTTAACTCCTTTAATAAATAATTCTGGAATTGGAAATAATACACATATTGATATGAGAAATAACCATTTAAATTATTCATCGAATTCTCAAAATATGATTGACATTCAAACATTAATTGATCGTGGGATTAATGTTGTTTATATTCCGTAAAATAGTGAGAATAATCTATTAATTTTTTTTAATTTAAAATAAAAAAAATTAATTATATGTAAAAAAGAGTGAGCAAAAATTATTGAGCGATATGAAAATTAGAAAATTATGTGATTTGATGTATTTGTCATTTCGAACGAAAAAGTGAAATACTTTTGAGGAGAAATCTGCGATTTTATGATTTAATGAAATAAAATATTTTAACAAAAAAACAAATTCGCAGATCTCTCCTCCATAGAACGTCGTTCGAGATGACAGAGTATAAAAAAAATATTCAAGTTCTTTATTTTTACAACTTTTTTGCTAATTTTATTGTTAAATATACATTTTTTAAAACTATTTGTGTTATAATGATAAAAAATACATTTGGAGGTGCCGTTTTTGTACAATCCAGAATTAATTAGAAATATATCTATAATAGCACATATAGATCATGGTAAAACTACTTTAACAGATAGAATTTTGGAAATGACTCATTCTGTAGATGAAAGAAAGATGAAAGAACAATATTTAGATTCTATGGATCTTGAAAGAGAAAGAGGCATTACTATAAAATCTCATCCTGTTAAAGTTTATTATGATTCAGAAGATGGAAACAAATATGAAATCAACATAATAGATACTCCAGGTCATGTTGACTTTACTTATGAAGTTTCAAGAAGTCTTGCAGCTTGTGAAGGAGCTGTTTTGCTTGTTGATGCTTCTCAAGGAGTAGAAGCACAAACAGTAACAAACACTTTTTTAGCTCTTGATAATGACCTCGAAATAATTGGAGCTATAAATAAAGTTGATCTTGAAAATGCGGATCCAGAAGAAACTATTCTTGAATTGAATGATTTAGTTGGAATAGATACAGATGTAATAAGCAAAATAAGTGCTAAAACAGGATTTGGAGTAAAAGATTTGTTAGAACAAATTATTCAAAAAGTTCCTTCTCCAAGTTCAAAAGGTAGCAAAGATGAACAATTAAAAGCTCTTGTTTTTGATGCGAAGTATGACAAGTATCAAGGTGGAATTATTTATACGAGAGTTTTTAGTGGAGAAATTGAAAAAGGTTCAAAAATAAGACTTATGGCGACTGGAAAAGATTATGAAATTATTGAAGTTGGAGTGTTTCAACCTGAAATGACTCCTTGTGATAATCTTGCAGCAGGTGATGTTGGTTATATCGTTGCTGGTATAAAAGATATCAGTGAAGCTAAAGTTGGGGATACTGTAACTTTAAGTTCGAATCCAATTTCAACACCTTTAAAGGGTTATAAAGATGTTAAACCTATGGTTTATGCAGGATTATATCCTGGCGTTGCTAAATATTATGAAGAATTAAGAAAAGCTTTAGAAAAACTGAAATTAAATGATAATTCGTTAACTTTTATATCTGAAAATTCTAATGCTATGGGATTTGGTTTTAGGTGCGGATTTTTAGGATTATTACATATGGATGTTATAAAAGAAAGGCTTCAAAGAGAATTTGAAATAGCTGTTATATTAACTGTTCCAAGTGTTGTATATAAAGCTACTTTAAAGAATGGGTCTCAATTAGAAATAAACAATCCTTCTGAATTTCCTGATCCGGATAGAATTGCAGAAATTCATGAACCTTTTGCAAAGTTAGATATAATTACTCCTCCTGATTATATGGGTAATTTGATTAATTTAGCTCAAGTAGAAAAAAGAGGAGAATTTTTATCTGTTTCTAACGCCGGTAAAAATAGAGTAGTGTTGCATTTTCATATTCCTATGGCAGAAATTATATTTGATTTTTTTGATAAAATGAAAGCTTTAAGTAGAGGTTATGCTTCGATGGATTATGATTTTCTTGAGTATAGAAAATCTGATCTTATAAAAGTAAATGTTTTAATTAACAAAGAAACCGTTGATGCTTTATCTTTTATTGCACATGAATCAAAGGCTTATGATATTTCAAGAAAAGTTGTAGATAAACTTGGAGATCTTATTCCAAAACATCAATTTGAAATTCCTATTCAAGCTTATTCTGGTGGTAAGATAATTGCACGTTCCACTATTAGAGCATTTAGAAAAGATGTTCTTGCGAAATGTTATGGCGGAGATATTACAAGAAAAATGAAACTTCTTGAAAAGCAAAAAGAAGGAAAGAAAAAACTTAGAGAAATTGGAAATGTAAATATTCCTCAAGAGGCCTTTTTAGCGTTGCTTAGAATCAGTGATGATGATGAATCTTAAAATTTTTCTCTTGTTATTTACAGAAAATTGTTGTATAATGTTATTCGAATATAAATAATAAATTTTATACATTTTTATTTGGGAGGTGTCCTGAGTTGGCACAAAAAGAAGAAAAAAAAGTTGGTTTGGTTCAAGAGGGTTTAGATAAAAGAATGGTTTTTGTTATTGCTTCTTGGATTGTAGGTGTTGGATTTTTGTTATTATTCACATTGGTTTTCAACATACCTATTTTAATTGCGGCTCCTGTACTTATTGCTTTAATAACTAAGCAATGGCTTTTAGCGATCGTTTTAACTTTTGTAAGAGGTTCTGGGATTTTTGGTGTAGTTGATGTGCAAATGTTTTGGATCGTTATGACTATGATGTCTTGTTTTGTATTTGGAATTTACAATTTCTTTTTCAATACAAAAAAATTCTTAAAAATAAAAAGAAAATAAAAAAAAGAGCATTCGCTCTTTTTTTTATTTAAAAACATTTTTCATATCAAGGTTGATTTTTCCATCTTTTATTTCTATTATCCTGTCTGTTTTATCTGCAATTCTTCTATCATGAGTAATAATAACAAAAGTTGTGTTATATTTTTCATTTATCGTTCTCATCAATTCAAAAGTAGTTTCAGAAGTATCTGAATCAAGATTACCAGTTGGTTCATCTGCTAATATTATTTCTGGGTTGTTTATTAACGCTCTTGCGATTGCGGTTCTCTGCTGTTGCCCTCCAGACATTCTTCCGGCAAGGTTATTTTTAACTTTTTCAAGTCCCATTAATTCCATCAATTCTTTTGCTCTATCAGCAATTTCAGAATTAACCTTTTTATTGTTCATAATATAAGGGGTAATTACATTTTCATAGGCTGTAAATTCTGGTAATAAATAATGAAATTGAAACACAAAGCCCATAGTTTTATTTCTAAGTTCTGCAAGCTGATTATTACTCATATTTTTTGTATTTATTCCTGAAATAATAACATCTCCGCTTGTTGGTTTATCTAATGTTCCTAAAATATTTAAAAGCGTAGATTTTCCGCTTCCTGATTGACCGATTATAGAATTAAAACTTCCTTTTTCAAATTCAAGCTCTAAATCAAATAAAACTTGCGTTTTTACATACTTTCCATAAGATTTATTTATTTTTTTTAATTCGATTATTTTATCAACCATTTCGAATCACCTCTACTGGATCAAGCTTTGCAGATCTTCTTGCAGGGATTATAGAAGACAAAGTTGAAGAGCCTATTGCAATAATTGAAGATATAATAACATATTTCATTTCAAAATAAACATTGACTACTGAACCTCCGTCTGCATTAACAGCAAAATTTGAGAATCCCCACAATAAAAATAATCCAAAACTAACTCCGATTATAGCTCCGCCTACTCCTAAAAGTATTCCTTGTATAAGAAATATAAGACTAGACTGGCTATTTTTAATTCCCATTGCTTTTAAAATACCTATTTGTTTAGATTTTTGAAGAACTGTTATTATTAATACACTTGCAATTCCTAAAGAAACTGATATTATAACAAAAATTTGTATTATTAAACTTGAAATGCTTTGACCTGTTAATCCGCTTAATAAATCTGCATTTTGTTCTTTCCAATTTTGTACATTAACCCCTTCAAATTTTTCAATTTCTTTAATTAATTCTTCGGCAAAAATATCGGCTAAAAATACATCAAATATTTGAATTTCTATCTTATTGATGCCTTCGTCAATCTTAAAAAAACTTCTTCCCGTTTCTAAATTTGATATAACCCAATTTTTGTTTAAATTTGAAATACCTAAATCAAAAATACCTGTTACTTTTCCTTTATTTCTTAAAAAACCGCTGTCAAAACTTAATAATTCAATTTCATCTCCAATTTTCACATTGTTTTCTGTAGCAAAATCAATTCCTACCAAAACCTCATTAACATTTCGAGGAATTATTCCCTCAACAATATTTTCATTAAAATTGTAGATTTTATCTGCCTGTTCAAAATTTACACCTCTAAAAAACATTGAAACATTTTTTCCATCTTTAGAAAAGAAAGCAGCATTTTCAATTATTTCTGTTGATGATTTCTTTTCATTTCCAACAATTTTATCTATTAATTGATTTATTTCTAAAAAATCTTTGATTATTCTATCTTCAGCTTCAGATGAAATAATTATATGAGGTGCATTTCCGATAGTTTTATCTATTAAATCAATTTGTAATCCATCTATTAAAAGTGCGATAAAAAATTGTACTGATACACCTATACCTATTCCCAACATTATTAGGATAGTTTGAAACTTATTTGAAAAAAGAAATCTCCACGCTACTTTAAATGGAAAACTCATATCGAATCACCTTCTCTGAACTTTAATATATCTTCAAAGCTTTGTAGTAAATAATCCGCGCCTATTTTTGGAAAAAGATCTTTGTTATTTAAAAACGCATATCCACCTACAAGAATTTTTATTTTTTCATCAGATTCTTTAATTATATCTATAGTCTTTTTTGTTTGAACAAGATTATACGGATCTGTAATACTGAAAGCTATGTAATTAAAATTTAAAACATTAAAAATATTTTTAAATTCACTTTTTGGAGTGTTTCCTCCCACATAAGTAACGGCATAGCCTAAAAGATCAAAGTAATTTGATACCATTATTGCTCCCAATTCATGATACTCTTCAACTGGACACACAACAGCTATTTTTTTATTTATTATCATATTATACTTTTCTTTTCGTTCTTTTTGAACGAAAAGGTATGTGCATTCAATTATAGTTCTTACTATTGAACTTCTCACATGTTCTTTCCATATACATATATTTTTTGTTTTAGATTCACAAAAAAAATCATACATAGCTGGTGTTAATATTTTTTGGTATAACGTGACTATATCTAAAGAGTTTTCTTTTAATAAATCTAAAATATAATTCACGCATTTTTCTTTTTCTTCATCATTTAAATATTTTAAAAAGGTTTTATAAATAGTTTCCATACCCCACCTCTAAATATGCAGACAGGCGTTTAACCTGTCTGAATTTTTTTCTTTTATTTTAATCTCTTTTCACAACTACTTACAAAAATTTATAATTTCATTTAAATCAGGTTGCTCTTTTATAGGATATACTTTTATAAAGTCTACAACACCTTCTTCGTTAACTAAAATATTTGCTCTTTCAGAAAATCCCATATCTTCTTTAAATATGCCTAAAGTTTTTGCATAACCTCCATGTGGCCAAAAATCTGCTACTAAACTTAAATTTTTTAGTTTCATAAAATCAGCCCATGCTTTTTTACAAGGAGAAGAATCTATACTAAAACCTAAAGGAAGAATGTTGAGATCTCCTAATTCTTTAAATTTTAAATCTAAGTTTTTCATTTGAGTTTCACAAACTCCAGTCCATGCAAGTGGATGAAATGAAAGCAATACCTTTTTCCCTTTTAAATCAGATAATTTAAATTCAACTCCATTTTGATCCTTTAAATTAAAATCAGGTGCTAAATCTCCTACTTTAATCATTTTTTTCATCTCCTTTTCTTATTTTTTTGCATTAATAAATTTTTCAAGTTTATCTAAATCATGATATCTTTCATAAAGAGGTGTTTTCTCTTTTTTAAAGATATTTAACTGACTTTCAAACGAAGTTCTTTCATTAGATTGATATATAATACCTAAAGCATATTTACTTTCGTCATGAGCAATTTCATAAGCTTTCATTTTGTTTGAAGGGTCATAATTTTCATCGAGTTTATAACTATTTTCTTTGAACCATTTAAATGTATTAATCTTATTAAAAGTTACACATGGCTGGAATATATCGACAAGTGCATATCCTTTATGTTTTATAGCTTGTTTTATAAGCTCTACAGTAAATTCAATATCTCCAGAAAATCCTCTTGCTATGAAAGTTGCTCCCATAGACAATGCTACTGCAATTGGATTAAAAGGTTTCAAAATAACCCCGTTAACTTGAACAGGCGTTTTCATACCTATTTGAGTTGTTGGAGAAGCTTGACCTTTTGTAAGTCCGTAAATCATGTTGTCATGTACTATATTTGTGATATCAGGATTTCTTCTTATAGTGTGAATAAAATGATTTCCACCTTCACCGTACATATCTCCCTCTCCACTTTCAGAAATAACTGTTAAATGAGGATTTACAGATTTTATAGCAGTTGCTACTGGCAAAGATCTTCCGTGTAGTCCATTAAAAGCATTTATTTTTATGTAATGAGGCATTTTTGCAGCTTGTCCTATACCTGATACAAGAACACAATTTTGAGGGTTTAATCCTTCAATTTCGCTCAAAGCTTTTTTTATAATGTTTTGAATTGGAAAATTACCACAACCCGGACACCAGGCTATATCTAATTCTTTTTCATTTTCGCATTGAAAAATATTTATTTTACCAGTCATAAAATCCCTCCTATATTAACTCTTTTATTTTTTCAATTAATCCTTCAGAAGAAAAAACTACTCCATCATATTTCAATATCTTATTTTCAATCTTTATATCCAATTCTTTTTTTATCAATTCGGCAAATTGTCCTGTAGCATTATTTTCAACACAAATTATTTTATGTGCTTTTTTTAAATAATCTTTTGCTTTTTCTGGTAAAGGATACAATTGATTAAAATGGAGTTGAGAAATTTTATGATGCTCAATATTTTCAACAGCTTCTTTTACAACATTTTTATTAGAACCCCAAGATATTACAAGAGTTTCATAAGAATTTACTCCTATTAATTCAGGAAGTAACGCATTTTTTCTCAACTCTTTTATTTTATTCAATCTTCTTTCATTTAATTTAACTCTCAAATCAAGATTTTCAGTAATATGTCCAGCTTCATCATGTTCGTCACTATCTACAACAACGATTCCCTCTCCAAATGATGGGACACCTCTTGGAGATATAGGTTTATCATTTATTTTGTATCTTTTATAATCAATATCGGTTTTGACGATATTTTTTGTAATTTTATCTTTTTCTAAAATAAATTCTTCGGTATTATAATATGAATCAACAAAATATTGATCAGTTAAAATAAAAACAGGAATTTGATATTTATCAGCTGTTTCAAAAGATTTTTTTGCTAAATAAAAAGCTTCTTCTAAAGAACCTGGAGCGTATATAACCCTTTCAAACTCTCCATGCCCAGCATATAAAACTAAATTCAAATCTTCTTGAGCTGTTCTTGTAGGTAATCCTGTCGCTGGTCCAGGTCTTTGTGCAATATGAGCAACTACTGGCGAATCTATCATTCCCGCAAGACTTATACCTTCAGTCATTAAAGCAAAGCCTCCACCTGATGTTGTTATCATAGATCTTGCACCAGCATACCATCCGCCTATTGCCATATTTATAGCAGCAATTTCATCTTCAGCTTGTTCTACAAGAATATCAAAATCATTTGAATATTCAGCTAACGATAATAAAACACCTGTTCCCGGAGTCATAGGGTAAGAAAAAATCGAATCACATCCTCCATAAATACATCCAAGAGCCACTGCTTCTGCGCCATTTATTAAAATATGATTTTTAACTTTTTCATCTTTTTTGATATCAATTTTTATTTTATTTTCATCGTAAAAATTCTTACCATATTCATAGCCCTTTTCAGCTGCATTAATATTTTTGTTAATAATTTCTTCAGACTTCTTAGAAAATAATTTTTCCATATATTCTTTAATCGAGTTTTTTTGCAATCCAAAAAGACCTAAAATAATTCCAACTGCTATAGTGTTAGAAAAAATTTTATTACCTATTTCTTTTGCATCAGATTCTATCGGTATATGAACGACATTATCACCTTCATAATTAATTGAATCTTTGTCTATTAGAATAATCGTTTTATTGTCTATTCTATTTTTTAAATGTTTTATAGATGATAACGTTAACGGTATAAGGATATCAATTTTATCTACATAACTTCTAACTTTTTTACTTGAAATTCTTAATTCGGTAGAATTATCTCCTCCTCTTATTCGTGACATATATTCTTTTGTAGCAAAAACATTAAAACCCTCTTCTTTTAAAATACGAGTCAAAAACTTTTCTATAGTTTGTATTCCTTGTCCTGCTTCTCCAGAAATTACAATCGAGACATCATCTTTAATTATTTTACCCACAAAATCACCCCCATTATCTTTTTTTGTGTAACTTATTAAAATACTTTTTGAAGTTTATTCTGTTTATATTATAACACAATTAACATAAATAAAAAAGAGCAAATTTAAAAAACATACTAATTTTATCGAATATTCGACTTATTTTGAATATTATGATAAAATATATTATGTAAATTTTTTGAGGTGGTGTTGTTTTTGAAATTAAACTTATTTGAAACAGAACCCTTGGCTGATTTAAAGGAAATTCCTATAGATAATTTTGCATTTATAGGTGATGCCATAATAAATTTAAGGTTTAAGTTGAAATTGTTGGGAGATGGGAGATTTAAAACAGGAAATATATTTATAAAAACAAAAGATTATTTAAGTGCAAAATCTCATTTTACTTTTGTAGAAATGTTGATGCCAGAATATAATGAAGAAGAAATTGAAGTATTTAAAAGAGCTTTAAATTCCAAAGGAGCAAAAAAGAAAGGCAATGATATAGAGTATAGAAAATCTACTGCTTTTGAAGCTGTTTTTGGATATTTATATTTAAAAAAAGATTATGAAAGATTAAATTATTTGTTGGAAATAATTGAAAAAAACACAATTTACAGTGAGTAAATTGTGTTTTACTTAAAGCCTTCAAAAAAATCTATACATATATAAGAAAACTCTTTAGCTTTTTCAAAAATTAAATAATGATCTAAACCTTCAAAAATCGATAAATAAGAAGTTTTTATATATTCAGATAATATATACGAATTTTCTACAATTAAAATATTATCTGCTGTACCATGAATAAGAAGTATATCATTTTCTATATTCAAAAAATCTTCTGGATTAACTTTCCAATTATCTACAATATCCATCTGTTTTTTTACAGGGCCAAATGTAGGAAGAGCTGCATTAGCATTTTTATATAAGCTTTCCAAAACACCTTCAGTATTTAAAGAAGTTGCATTTAATACTGCTTTATTTACTCTTTCATTATGGTTTAAAAGAATATATTGAATAAAAATACTCCCCATAGAATAAC